>CAJQPD010000250.1 GCA_905480085.1 uncultured Acidimicrobiia bacterium | reverse complement strand
CGGCAATGGCGAGCAACGAGAGCGACAACACTGCCAGCCGTCTCACCGGGTCTTTTCTCAAGAATTCTCCTTGGGAGGGTTGCCGAGGTCAGAAGTTTCGCCGCCGAGTGAAATGTGGCGCTAGTACAGACTAGTCAGACGCCCGTTCTCGGACTCGCAGGTCGGTGGTGAGCAGGCTGCGGGCGCTGGCCATCGTCACCAGCAGCACCGAGGTCGTCACCGACCCGAGTATCAGGTACATCACGACCAGTTGGATGAGCACTGCCTGGATGGGATCGACGCCGGCCAGAAGCAGCCCGGTCATGGCACCAGGGAGCGCGATAAGTCCGACAACTTTGGTGCGTTCGAGCTGGGGGATGAGTGCCGATCGGGCGACGATTGCGCCGACCACCTTCGCCACCTGGGTTCGTCCGAAGCCGAGTGCCAGCATTCCTTCAAGCTCCCCCCGACCGGTGACCAGGTATTCGTTGGTGCGGGTTACCGCCAGGACCGTGGCAGGCATCGTGTTGCCGACGGTGATACCGGCCGTAACGATGAGGCTGACCGGGGTGAAGTCAAGGACGCCAAGGCCGAACACCACCAGCAGGCTGACGGAAGTCGACCCACCGATTGCCAGTAGGCCGATATTGCGAATTCGGTAATCACCCTTCGCCCGTTGTCGTACCACTTCGGCGGAGTAGCCAACCATGCCCACCACCCAGACCCAGGGAAGGAAACGAGAATCGAAAACCAGGGTGAGGACGAGGCCGGCTACCAGTAACTGGACCGCCGCCCGGATCGACGCCCAAATGATCGTCCGTTCGAGGCCGAGGCCTCGCCAGACCGACACGCCGATGGCTACCCCGACAAGCGTTAGCGAGGCGAGGACCGCCCAGTAATCGAGGTTGCCTTGTGACACGGCGTGATACTGCCAGATGTGTTGGGACTCTGGGGCAACCTTCTGGTTGGTCAGGAACTGTTATCTAATCGAAACACGCTCGAAACATCGATCATCGATCCTGAGGGTGGCGACTGACGAGGAGTGACTATGGATTCGGGAAACGCAGCCTGGCTACTGATGGCGAGTGCGATGGTGCTCTTCATGACGCCCGGCTTGGCCTTCTTCTATGGCGGCATGGTCCGGTCGAAGAACGTCTTGAACATGCTCATGAAGAACTTCTTTACGATCGCCCTCATCACCCCGCTCTGGGTCATTGGCGGGTACAGCCTGGCTTTTGGGGAAAGCTCGGGCGGCTTGATCGGAGACTTTTCCCACTTCATGTTCCGGGACCTGGCCGGCGATGACCTGCTGTTTGCAATGTTCCAAATGACGTTCGCCATCATTACTCCGGCATTGATTACCGGGGCAGTGGCCGAACGCCTGAAGTTTTCGGCCTATGCATGGTTCGCGTCGATCTGGTCCCTCGTTGTCTACTCGCCGGTGGCTCACTGGGTATGGAACGCCGACGGCTGGATCTACAAGTACGGGGCACTGGACTTTGCGGGCGGCCTCGTCGTTCATATCAATGCCGGCGTGGCGGCGCTGGCCTTGGTCCTGGTACTCGGACCCCGATTGGGCTTCGGTCGAGACGCCATCCGGCCCCATTCTCTCCCGCTTACGCTGCTCGGAACGGGCATTTTGTGGTTCGGCTGGTTCGGATTCAACGCCGGTTCGGCGTTGGCAGCAAATGAAACGGCAGTCTCGGCCATGGTGGCGACCCAGATTGGAGCATCGCTGGGAGCGCTCGGTTGGGTGGCTGCGGAATGGAAGAAGACCGGCTTTCCGACGACGCTTGGAGCCGCCTCTGGTGCTGTGACCGGCCTCGTGGCGATTACACCGGCGGCCGGATTTGTGACCCCGGGCGGAGCCATGGCCATCGGGGCCATCGCCGGCGTCGTCTGTTTCTGGGCGGTTGGTCTCAAGGCACGCTTCGGATACGACGACTCGCTCGACGTGGTTGGAGTTCATCTGGTTGGTGGGATAACCGGATCGCTGTTGGTTGGCCTGTTTGCATCCGCGGACGGTGGTCTGTTCTACGGGGGTGGGGTCTCGCTGCTCATCAAACAGTTGGTGGTCACCGTGGCCGTGCTCGTCTTCAGCTTTGTCATGAGCTACCTCCTCGCCAGAATCCTCGACAAGACCATGGGCCTGCGGGTCGAAGAACGTCAAGAGGTGGAAGGTCTCGACATCACGCTGCATGAAGAGCGCGGCTACATTCTCAACGAGTAGAGGTAGGTTCCCATGAAGCTAGTAATCGCGTTTATCAAGCCGCACACATTGGAGGCGGTTAAGGATGCGCTAACCGAGGTCGGCGTCACGGGGATGTCGACCAGCGAAGTGCGGGGGTTTGGTCGGCAATCGGGCCATACCGAGGTGTATCGAGGGGCCGAGTACAAGGTGGACTTCGTGGCCAAGACCCGGATCGATGTGATGGTCGACGATCATCACGTTTCGGCGGTCGTCGCAGCCATTGAAGGTGCCGCCCGGACCGGGGAAATCGGCGATGGCAAGATTGCCGTTGTTCCTCTGGACGAGGTGGTTCGGATCCGTACCGGTGAGCGGGGCCCTGACGCTCTCTGACATCTCCGGCCGGTGGTCGCGGCGCCGTAATCTAGACCCAGGAGGTGGATCTCGTGAGCTGGCGTGACGGTGGTGGATTGGCGATCCGGGTGCGTGCCCTGGTAGATCAGTTCCGCTCGAGTTTGTTCGGCGTGCCGGTCCTGTGGATGGTGGCGACCATTGCGCTTTCGCGGCTGGTTATCGAGCTGGATAGCTCCGTTGATCCGAGCAGTCTTCCGCTGCTGATCTTGACGACTGTCGACAGCGCCAGGGCGATCTTAAGCGCCATAGCGAGCGGGACGATCACGGCCGCCTCTGTCGTATTTTCTCTGACATTGGTGGCAATCCAACTGTCGTCTTCGGCGTACTCGTCACGGGTTCTGAGAATCTTTCTGCGAGATCCCTTCCAGCAGAACATGATCGGCCTGGTCTTGAGTGCGTTCGTGTTTAGCGTGTTGGTTTTGCGCGAGGTGCGCGGCCCGGTCGAGGAAGGAGGTGCTCCGTACTTGCCAAGCATCGCCGTCGCTGTGGCGATCGTTTTCGCTCTGGCTGCGCTGCTGGCTCTGCTGGCTTCCATCAATCACACTGCCCAACAGTTACGGGTGTCGACCGTCTCAAGAGAGATCACCCGCCAGGTGCTGGGGGTTGTGGCAGAGCGGTTTCAAGATCCTTCCGGCGGCTTGCCCTCGGCGGACCCTGTTGGGTTGGAGGCCGTTGCTGTTGAAATCCCCAGCCTTCCGGTGAGTCCGGGAACGGTGGTGACCGCGAGCAGGTCGGGTTGGGTACAGCAAATCAGCTTGCAGGCCTTGTTGGAAACGGTTGAGCCGCACGACGCTATTCGGATCGAAGTTGCGGCAGGGATGTACGTATATGCCGATGCTCCGCTTGTCACGATCTGGACCTCGGACCCGGGCTCGCTCGTCGGTCTTGACAAGCGGGTCCGCGAAGCCTTTGGGGTAGGAGACCAGCGCACTCTCCAACAAGATGTGTCGTTCGGTGTGGTCATGCTCGAGGATATCGCCCTGCGGGCCCTGTCTCCTGGAGTAAACGATCCAAATACTGCCCACGCGGTAATCGCTCAGATGGGCGAAGTAGTCCTGCAAATTTTGAGCCGGAAGGTGCCTGCCCGGTTTGTAGTGGTAGATGATCGAAGGGTCTTCAGGCCGTTTGAGCCGACTCACCATGACTTTGTCAGGTTGGCGTTTGATCAGATCCGCGCTTGCGCCCGGACTCAGGTGACCGTATTGGCGTCGATTCTCGTCACTCTTCAGACAGTCCGAACCGAGCTGATTCGGCGGGACCGGGTAACCGGGGAGGCCCTGGCAGCGCTTCGGCACCAAGTTGGGGCCGTGATCGCCGAGATCCAATTGTCTGGAGCTACCGAGCAAGACCAGGCCAGTGCTTTGGCGCTGCTCGACCGGACCGCTTGGCAAATGGATGGCTGATCAGGAGCTGGTCGGCCGAGCCCTCGACCTCTTTGTCCACCAGAGACGTCAGTTCGCCGCCCAACGGCCTCCCGGTGGCGGTCGGGAGATCTGCGACCGCCTGGCCGCCACCCTCGACGAGGTCATTGTCGGCTTGGCAGGAGATAAACCGTCGTACGCGGTCGCGGCAGTCGGAGGATATGGCCGGGGCGAGATGTGCCTGGGGTCTGACATAGACCTGATGACGATTCATGCCGGCCGACCGGACTCCGCGGCGGTATCGGCTCTCTTGTACCCGTTGTGGGACGCCAAGCTGGTGGTAGGCCACGCCTCGCGTACGGTTCGGGAAGTTGCCGCCGCCGGGCGCGATTCGATGGAAACACTGAGCGCCTTGATGACGATGCGTTTCGTGACAGGTGATGAGGCGATATACGAAGAAGCCGTCGAAGCTGTGAAGAAGCTGGTGAAACAGCAATCGGGGCGGATCAGTGAAGTGCTTCAATCCGAGGAGATAGAGCGGCGCCGGGCCGAGCCGTATTGGTTGCTGGCCGCCGACCTCAAGCAGGGTCGTGGTGGTCTGCGCACCCTCCAGGCGGTCGCTCTCGATCGTTTGCGTAGTGGAGCCGAAGGCGCGCCGATTGCCCCGGTCGTCGACGAGCTTCTCGATGTCCGGAACGCCATTCAGGCCGTCTCGGGCTTTGAGGTGCGCAAACCTGGCAATCGGTATACCTTTGAGGTCCGGGAAGCTGCGGCTGCCTGGCTTGGGCAGGAAGTCATCGAGGTTGGGACCCGACTTCAGGCCGCCCGGCGAACCGCCGAGTGGTTGGCCGATCATCAGTTCCCTCGCCTGGGCACGTCCCCGGACCCGGTGGCGGGGGTCGGCCGCTGGTTGGTTCGGGCGTTGCGCCGCCCGTCGACTGAGACCTATTCGTCCGCCTTCGCCCAGGCTGCTGGCGCGCTCGATGGCCGGGCCGGAGCTTCGTTCTCGCCGTCGGAAGAGCAGGCGATACGGACCGCGGGACCACCGCTTTGGTCAGATGGAGACCGGGCGCTGTTTGTCCGGCTTCTGGCTGCCGGTGATCACGGTCGGGCCATTGTTGAACGGCTTCATGATTTCGGATGGCTGGCAAAGGCGATCCCGGAGTGGGTGGAATCGGTCGATCGACCTCACCTTGTGCCGTTCCATGCCTACACGGTTGGAGGCCATCATTGGTCGACGGTGGATGAGATTCTCAGCCTCATCGACGACGACGATCCCTTGCTCACCACGATCACCGACGAACTCGGATCAGTCGACGACCTGCTGGTGGCCGGGTTCTTTCACGATATTGGGAAATCGCGGCCAGGAGATCATTCGACGGTTGGCGCCGAAATGATGAACACCTTTACGGGCAGGGCCCATTACGGTCCCGTCAGCCGTCGTAGGCTCGGGGACGCAGTACGTCTGCATCTGTTGATCCCCGACGCGGCGGTCGGAAGAGATATCGATGACCGGGCTGTTATTCAAGAAATCGCTGAACAGATTGGTGATCACCAGCTTCTCAGGTTGCTGTATCTGCTTTCGATCGCAGATGCCCGTTCCACCGGGCCCCACATGCTCACCGCTTGGAAAGCCAACCTGATGCGGCAACTCTTCCAAAGAGTTGAGGAGCAGTTGACAGGGGTGACCTCCGAGGTAGCCGCGTCGACGATTGTTGAGGCGGCCGGCGGTTCGATCGGACCGGGTCGGGTATCTGCTTTCCTGGCGAGCATGCCACCGGTGTATACCGACCGGTTCAGCGTCGAAGAGATCGCCCGTCATCTGCATGTCACCAGTCCGCCCCCTCGCCAGGGGGAGATTCGCTGGAGTATCGAGCACCTCAGTGGCGCTACGTCATTGGTGTTGGCAGCCCTCGATCAGCCGGGCCTGATTGTGCGTGTCGCCGGAACGTTGGCGTCCTACGGCGTTGAGATTCTCGATGCGCGACTCGTGACGAGCGATGCGGGGGTTGGGGTTGACACCTTTCATGTTCAAGACGCCGTGCAGGGTGGTCCGGTGGCAGAGGCCAAGCTCGCGCAGGTTCGCCGGGATCTGACCATCGGATCCGACTATTACGCCCGCCTTGACGAACGCCGCCGCCACTACGGCTCCACGCCCAGGGGAGGTGAGGTCGTGTCGTATCGCGACGGTCCGGGTTCGGTGGTGGAAGTGCGGGCCCTCGATCGAATCGGCCTTCTTCACGACGTAGCTGTGGTCATTTCCGCAAACGGTGCTTCGATCCACCTGGCCAAGATCCGATCCAGAGGGGACCTGGCGATCGAGACCCTCTGGCTTCGAGATCCTCTCACCGGGTCGCCTCTAGGCGCCGATCGGCTCGAGGCGATTTCAACCAAGCTCGCCGCCGCACTTCAATCCTCCTAACAGTTGCCAGGATTCCGGACGGGCGCCCCTGAATCAAGGAAATTGTCATAAATGCCGAAAAAGGGGGTTCACAAACGATTGAACATGTG
>CAJQPD010000249.1 GCA_905480085.1 uncultured Acidimicrobiia bacterium | reverse complement strand
CGATCGATCGGACCATATCTAGGTTGCGTGTGCTACATACGCCAGTCACTTCAGCACCAAACGACTTGGCAATCTGCACAGCGAACGTTCCGACACCGCCCGACGCTCCGACAATCAGAACCTTCTTTCCGGCTCCGACATTGCCATGATCACGGAGCGCTTGGAGGGCGGTCATTGCCGACACCCCAATCGCCGAAGCTTGCTCAAATGTGAGGTTGTCCGGTTTCGCGGCCAACGAGTCCTCGGAGGTGGCCACAAATGCAGCGAAAGCGCCCTTGCACCAACCGAAGACCTCATCACCCGGTTGGAACCTCACTACGTTCTTGCCGACGGCCTCGACCGCTCCAGCGATGTCTGTTCCCGGCACACCGTTCTTGGCACGGGTTGCTTTGAACGCCAGGCGCATCATCTTCGGCAAGCCCTCGATCAAGTACACGTCACCGATGTGGATCGAGGCCGCCCGAACGCGGACAAGGACCTCGTCATCCCCTACCGCCGGCATGTCGATTTCTTCGAGACCCAGGACTTCACCTGGAGAACCGAACTTGTTCTGAACGACCGCCTTCATGAGACCCGCCTTCCAGCAGTCAGGACGGAATCGGTCGCGACCACACCCACTTGTTCTAACCGGGAGGGGTCCGTAGGGCCGCCCCTCCGATTATTGATCGGCGTTCCGCTTGTTGACGACATCGTTTGTCCTCTTCCATTGGACCCTCGAATTCTTGGTCACCTGACAGGCCGAGTAACCCAAAGTCCCAAGTCATCAAGACCAAGGACGGCAGTACTCGCTGCGACACCGAAGGAACTGGAAGCAAGCAAGGCGAAGGACGTGAATCGTGCAATGAAGACACCCTATCCAATCACCGCCCGTGGGGCCAATCTCCTTGACGCAAGACCGGTTTCTGTAGATTCGCGTCGGGCCGACGATATTTGTCGGTCGGGTCCTCTTGTCCCATGATCGAGCCTGCGGATGGTAAGGAACTGGAACACGACCGCCTCCCACACACACACACACACACACCTACGGCTGCCAGGGACACCGAAACGAACAAGACGATCGCAGCGAGCCCCACGCCGCCTCATCGTTTCGGATTGGGCCGAATCCGTCAGTCAACTGGAAGAAGAACAGGCGGTGTTCCAGCGCATCAGCTGCCTCATCGAGCAGCTGCGCCATCGGACACCCACTCGAATCAGCCGGTCTGGCAAACCGATCTCTGGTGTCTTCGCTGACCCTGATGGTGGTGCTCATGAACTGAGCACCACCAGACAGTTGACTGATTTGTCTATGCCGAGGGAGCCAAGGAACTGGTCGTAAGGGTATCCCGGTCGTCCCCAACGATGCGGAAGCGACGATCGTCGCGGACAACGTCAAACGTGACCCTCCAGGAGATGGACCTCACCCGAGAGCTGTCTTCTCGCGGTGTACGCGCACCGCCTGGGGCGTCGAGTTGGTCGTAGCGGAGGCGTTTCGCCTGGAGAGGCACGCATCTGAGGAACCGGCCGTGACCAGGCTCTAGCGTCGATGTCCGGGCTTGGAAGGCAACAGACGTTCTGCGGATGGGACCGGGGCTCGACGCATCTCGGGCTTCTTGGAGGACGATTTCCACGAACCGACCCCTGGACCGGGTTCGTGCCCGCGGAACGATCTCAACCTAAAACTACGCACGACAAGACTCACAGTTCTCCATCGTCCCGCTCATCAATCGCCGACCGTTTAGACGCTCTCAGCGATCCTGATCTCGCGCTCAACTGAATCGCCGAGCACTGCTAGGGCTTCCTGATAGGGCGCCCCGTCGTGGGCTGCGATCGCTTGCTCGAGGCTGTCAAATTCGAGGACAACCACCCGCTGGTTTAGGCCCGCCTCATAGACCTGCGACGGGTTGCCGCGGACCAGGAACTTCCCCCCAGCGGCCTGCATCGCCGGGCCGGCGAGTTTCCCATATTCGACGAACCGATCCTGATCATTGATCGAGTGGTAGAACGCTATCCAGTACACCTTCGCCATCATCAGCCTTCTCTCGTCTGCGCCATAACCGTCACCTCAATCAATTCGCTGCCCAAACGTACCTCTGCGATGGCCCGCTCCTCTGATGGGAGGCGATCATGATCCTTGCGCGGCATTCTTGCCGGCGATGCGTCCAAATATGAGCGCCTGCCCTACGGCAGCTCCGGAGTGGTAGCTAGCTCCATGGAACCCACCAATCGCCTCCCCGGCAGCATACAGTCCAGGGATATGGCCATCAGTCGTCAAGACGCGCATGCTGGCATCCACCGCCAACCCGGCGTACGTGGCTAGGAAATGGCTCTTGGCTTCATAGGCATAGAAGGGCGGCGTTTCTATCCTGACCGGACTGCCGATACTGGCCGAAAGGTGGCTACGACCAAACTCGGTGTCGGCGCCGTCGGCCACGCTGTTGTTGTATCTCTCTACCGTCTCCTTCAGCACCTGGCGCGGTACATGGATGCCATCAGCCAGCTCCCCGATGGTATCTGCCTGCACCAGCAATCGTATGCGCGCCGCGTCCAGCCCCAACACGACGTTCTCGCTGGGAATGACAGACGAGGCCTTCCGCGTGTTCTCCACCGCCTGATCAAATATCTTCTGGTCGAAGACCATGACTCCCACCCCGTCGGGCTGGTCCAAGGAAGCCATGCCAATGTCCTTATAGGGGATGGACTCGTTCACGAAGCGGCGCCCTTGCCGATTGACGATGATGGCCCCTAGGTAGAAGACAAGGCAGATCTCGGCGGCGGAATCTCCGGTGACATGCAGCTCATAGCTCGGCTTGACGTATTCCATGTCGGAAAAATAGGCGCCCAACGGCTCTGCCATGCGCAGATGATCGCCGGTATGCCCCAGTCCGGTCGTGGCTGCCAAACCGACGAAACGCCGGTCAAGAGCGGCCAGTCGATCAGCGGAACGGGCAAAGCCGCCAGTAGCCAGCACCACCCCATTGCGTGCCCGGATGCGGGTTTCGCTCACCCTATCGCGCATCTGGACGCCTATGACCCGCTGCTGGTCGTCGGTAATGAGTTCAGTGATGGCGCTGTGGAACAGGACGGTGGCTCCCCGCTGCTCCGCCTGGCGCTTGAGGATCCTGACCATGTCCAGGGGGTCAGAGAAATGCCCACGCGGGCGGCTCATGCCGGCACCGGCGGTGGCTATCTCCGCCCAACGCACCCCGATGTCTTTCAACCAGCGGTAAGTATCCAGTTGGTGGTCGGCGTAGGCGCGCACCAGGCTGGGGTCGTTCTTGTTGTTTCCCACCGCCAGGAGATCTTGGTACAGCAGTTCGCTGGAATCTTCTATGCCCAAACGCTGCTGCACGTCGGTTCCGGCAAAGGCCACCATGCCAACATTGATAGCCGTGGAAGACTCCCAAATCTTCCCCTGCTTTTCAAAGACGACGGT
>CAJQPD010000248.1 GCA_905480085.1 uncultured Acidimicrobiia bacterium | reverse complement strand
CTCGAGCGACCCGGTTCGTCGAGCGTTCTCGAGCGATGTGTTGGCTTTGAAAAGCATCACAGCCATCCATATCACTACGGCGGCGAAGGGGATTGTGACAATCCCGAGTACCAGCAGTAGGCCAGACAGGCCAGTCACGACACCGTTGACCACCAGCCAGAGAGGTTTGGGCATTTTGGCTGCCACTCGTTGCACGGTGCCGTGATCGGAGCCGGTCATCGAAGACGAGACCAGTGGCGTCGTCGATGGTGTCACCGGATCTGGCGACCAGCGGGCAGTCGGCGCCGAGTCGATTGGCTGATCGATGGCGCTCAAGCTGTCAAGGTCGGCTGAGGCGGCCAGGGTTGAAGGAGCGGAAGAAGTCGATTCTGCAACCGTTTCGCGGATCGCATTGGACTGCGGTATGCCGGTGTCGGGCGGAACTGAAAACAACTCGGAGCTGGCGATGGTCGCCCAGTCAGCCATTCCCGTCGTCCAGTAGTACTCGGTCCCGGCCACCTGGCCGGACGTCACGAGATCCTGTAATTCGGCGAGGCCGATTGGCCCGTTTCGGTCTTTTCCCTGCGTGTGATAGTACTCGGCCATGGGCACAGGTTACGCGTTCGAGCGAGCAAGAACACGCATTGTTACGGGCCGGTGACCGATATCGATTCGATGACGACATCCGTCGAGGGTCGATCGCCCGGTCCCGTGGGGATGGCGGCAATGGCGTCTACGACCTCGATACCGGCGGTAACCTCACCAAAAATGGTGTACGCATAGGGAAGGCCATAGTCTTCTTGCATGATGAAGAATTGGCTTCCGTTGGTGTTTGGCCCCGAGTTGGCCATGGCCACGATGCCCCGGTTGTATGCTCGGGGAGCGGTCAGCTCATCGGCGAACGAGTATCCCGGTCCGCCTCGTCCGGTCCCGGTTGGATCCCCGCCTTGGATCATGAAGCCTGGTATGACCCGGTGGAAAATCACCCCCTGGTAGTAACCCTGTTGTGCCAGAAAGAGGAAGTTGTTGACCGTCTGGGGCGCGGAGTCTGCGAAGAACCCGATGACGATGTCGCCCAGATTGGTTGTGATGGTCGCCGTGTACTGTGCGGTGGCATCGATGGCGAGCGTCGGCGGGCTGTCATAGGACAACGGTCCTGGCCCCGTGCTGGTTGACGGGGAAGGAGTCGGTATCGACGTCACCGTGGTATCTGCCGAATCTGCTGGCATCGATGAACTCGACGAAGGCTCGGCAGCTGCCAAAGAGCTTGACGTCGACACGCCGTCGGACGCATAGCCCTCAACCGAGGTTGAAGGGCCACACGCCGACACGAAACTGGTCGCGACCAGCGCGGTCAGGGCCATGAGTGTGGATCGCATTAGTTTTCGAGGATCTCCACTGTGGTGATCACACAATCCTGGTGCGGGCGGTCGCCAGGACCGGTGGAGGTCGTCGCAATCGCGTCGACCGTGTCGAGCCCCTGAAGTACCTTCCCAAAGATTGTGTAGTCGTTGGGCAGCCCGGCGTCTTTGTGGACGATGAAGAACTGGCTTCCGTTGGTGTTGGGTCCGGCATTGGCCATCGCCACCGTACCCCGGCTGTACATGCCGCCTCCGTCGAGTTCGTCACGGAATTTGTACCCTGGCCCGCCCCGGCCAGTGCCAGTCGGATCGCCACCCTGGATCATGAATGACTCGATGACGCGGTGGAAAATCACCCCGTCGTAGAAACCATCCCTGGCGAGGAAGATGAAGTTGTTGACGGCCAGCGGGGCGCTGACGGCATCGAGTTCGATCGTGATGTCACCGTGGTTGGTGGCCAGCTTGGCTGAATATGACTTGTCGAGGTCAATCGTGAGTGCCGGAGCGGCATCGTACTGAGATGGCATGGTGGGAACCTTTTCATTGGGTTGACTGGTCGGTCGAATCCGAGTGGGGCACAATAGCCAAGCCGGGCGCGCTTTGGGAAACCCTCAGTAGAGGGCGTTGGCGAGTCGTTTGCGATAGGTGCCGACGACCGGATGGTCGTTCCCGAGCATGTCGAAGATTTCGATCATCGCCATTCGGGCGAAGTCACTGTCGTCATCGCGCTTCTCGATTGCCTCGAGCAATTCGTCGAATGCAAGTTCGGGTTCGCCTGCCCCGGCCAGAGCTTTTGCGTACGAGACGAGGTTCTCGACCGTCGGATCCTCCGAGAATGCCACTCTGAACTCTTCGAGGTTGGCGCCGGCAGATGCCATTACGGCCAGAGCGCTGAGTCGTTTGGTCTCCTCGTCGGCTGGCAGTGTCGAGAGTACTTCGAGTGCTTCTTCCATGCGGTCGGTGTCGATGTACAGCATCGCCAGGGTCTTGGCGGCGTCTTCGCTGGTTCGAAGTGTCAGGATGTTGCGGAGCGCGGCTTCGGCACCGGCGACATCGCCGGTATCGAGGAGGTCGAGGGCTGCCTCGACATCTGGATCGGTCAGCGGTCCGACGAACTGTTCGATGAATGATCGAAGTTCGGCCTCGGAAATGGCTCCGGAGAACTGCCCGACCGGTTTACCGCCGACGAAAGCCACCACGGTGGGGATGCCTTGAACCTTCATTGATTGAGATAGCGCCTGGTTGGCGTCGACGTCGACCTTGGCCAACTCGAACGCTCCGCCATAGTCTGCGGCGGCGGTTTCGAGCAGCGGACTCAAGGTCTTGCATGGTCCGCACCATTCCGCCCAAAAGTCGACAAGGACCGGGACCTGGGTCGAGCGATCGACCACCTCGGTCATGAATTGCGCCTCAGAAACATCTTTTACATAAGGATTTGGCATGAGGAAATCCTAGTTGCGGTTTCCGGGTTAGAACCCGCATGAAGTTCAAGCCAATGCGTGTAACCTCATACCAATGCCAACCGGTACCGAAACATCGATGCAAGCCCCGTTTGGAGCGGTCGTCACTGCGATGATTACTCCATTCGATTCTGACGGTTCGGTGCAGTACGACCAGTTTCATCGGTTATGCCGATTTCTCATATCGCACGGCTCCGATGCCCTTTTGGTGACCGGTACAACCGGAGAATCGCCCACCCTCACGTCGTCGGAAAAACTGGCGTTGTATGCCGCGGCCGTTGAGGCGGTCGCCGGCAAGGCCCCGGTGATCGCGGGAACGGGGACCTATGACACCCGCGCCTCGGTCGAGGCGTCGAAGGCTGCTGCTGATCTGGGCGTCGACGGCTTGTTGGCGGTTACTCCCTATTATTCGAAGCCGAGCCAGCGGATGCTCGTCGCCCATTTCACTGCCATTGCCGATGCCACCGACCTACCGGTGATTCTCTACAACATTCCGGGCCGAACGGCGAGGCTCATAGAGATTCCAACCCTCGTTGAGCTCGCCCAACATCCCCGAATCATCGGCACCAAGGATGCCGTCGGGGACGTGGGGTTTTCCTCGCGAACCAGACAGCAGGTTCCAGAAGACTTTGCGATTTACTCAGGAGATGATTCGATGACACTGCCCATGATGTCGGTGGGAGGGTGTGGAGTCGTCTCGGTGGCAAGCCACCTGGTCGGCACACAAATCAAAGCAATGGTGACGGCGGCTGGTTCAGGCGATCTGGCTGAGGCAACCCGGCTTCACGATGCACTGATGCCGACGTTCGAAGGTTGTTTTTTGGAGCCCAACCCGGTACCGCTCAAAGCCGCCATGTCGGCGTTGTGGGAACCGATGGGTCCGCCCCGTCTTCCGCTGCTTCCAGCACTTGCGGAGACGACCGCCACGCTGGTTGCCGCGGTAGGAAAGGTGCAATCTCTGTGAGCGTCAAGATCACATTCCTCGGTGGGTTGGGCGAGATTGGCCGTAACTGTGCCGCCATCGAGCACGATGGGAAAATCGCCCTCGTCGACTGCGGGCTCATGTTCCCCGAAGCGGACATGCTCGGTGTTGACCTGGTTTTTCCGAACTGGGAATGGCTCACCGAGCGAAAGGCAGACGTCGAATGCGTCATCGTCACCCACGGACACGAGGACCACGTCGGAGCCCTCGCCTACTTCCTCAAGGAGTTCCCTGGTGTGCCGGTGTATGGCACCGAGCTTTCAGTGGCACTGGCGAGAGGCCGGGTTGACGAAATTGGCGTCGAGGCCGACTTCATCGGCTGCGAGGACAACCGTTGGGTTGAGCACCGGCCGTTCGGCTTCATGTTTGTTCCGGTCTCGCATTCCATTCCTCAAGGGGCCGGGATTGTGTTTGACACGCCGGAGGGGTTCGTTGTCCATTCGGGTGACTTCAAGCTTGACCCCACCCCGGTCGATGGCCGCCCAACGGATCTTCAGCAGTTTGCCCACTTCGGACGCGAGGGTGTCCGTTTGTTGATGGCCGACTCCACCAATGCGGAAATTCCTGGTTTTGTCCCTTCCGAGACTTCACTGGCGTCAGAGATTGGCGAGATCATCAGTCACGCCGAAGGTCGGGTCGTGGCGGCCTGCTTCGCCTCGCACGTCCATCGGGTCCAGCAGATTGCCAATGCCGGGATTGCCGCTGGTCGCAAAGTGGCATTTGCCGGTCGATCAATGCACCGGGTCTCGGCGGTCGGAACAGAGCTGGGAGTTCTCGATATTCCTGCCGAGAACATTATGGACATCCAGGACCTGATGAAGCTTCCGCCCCACCAGCAGCTGCTTATCACGACCGGGAGTCAGGGCGAGCCATTCGCGGCCCTATCGCTCATGGCCGCCGGGCGTCACAAGTGGGTCACTCTTGAACCGGAAGATACCGTCCTCATTTCGGCCACTCCGATTCCCGGGAACGAAGCAGCTGTTTCAAAAGTCATCAGCAAGCTGAACCGGACGGGTGCCCGGGTGTATCACGGTCGCAATGCCAAGGTGCACGTTTCCGGTCATGCGGCCCGCGACGAATTGACCACGTTTCTCAACGTCATTCGTCCCAAGAGCTTTGTCCCTGTTCATGGTGAGTACCGCCATTTGCGCGCCCATGCCGAACTGGCCGAACAGATGAAGGTGCCTGATGTCCACATTCTTGAGGATGGGGACATGATCGAGATCGTCGGCGACAAAACCATCGTGTCTCGCCGGGCGGTTGATGCCAGCTATGTCTATTTCGACGGTACCGGAGACGTCAAGAACTCGGTGTTGAGGGCCCGCGGGCATCTCTCCGATGATGGAGTGGTCGTGGTTACGGTCGGGGTGCAGCGATCAGACAGCAGCGTCATTCTGGGACCCGATATCGATTCGCACGGGTTTGCCGATGACCCTCGCCCGATCCTCGCCAAAGCGGCCGAGGCGGTTCGAGCGGCGGTCTCCGAGCTGAGCCCTCAGTCGGAGCTTGGTCAGTATCAAAAGGCGGTCCGTCTGGCTGCCCAACAGGTGATCAGGGCCGAGACGAGTCGCAAGCCAGTGGTCATCCCGGTTGTCCTCGAGGTATAGGCCCGGCTGACGCCCGCCTGATTCGCGCGCTCCGCGCGATTGATCGCGCGGAGGTGGTTGGTACAGGGGCCATAACCGTGTATCGTGAAAACCAATGGCAAAGAAGACACCCACCCGTCCAGGGGCTAACGGTCGGAAACGGGTGTCTCCCACCAAGAACAAACGAAAAACTCCGGTCAAGAACAGGACCACGCTGGCTTCCCTGTTCGAGTCGCTTCGGCGTCGGCTGGGGTCCCAAACCGACGATGTCTGGGGCGTAGCCCTGGTCGTTTTCGCCATCCTCATTGGCCTGGCCTTCTTCGGCAATGCGGGACCGTTTGGTTCATGGGTCACCAATGGACTGACGTTCTTGTTCGGTCTGTGGGCCTATCTGATACCGGTACTTTTCACAACCGTTGGCGTGATTCTCATTGTCGGTAATCCCCGCACCGACTACCCGAAGATTGGCATTGGCACCACGGTGTCG
>CAJQPD010000247.1 GCA_905480085.1 uncultured Acidimicrobiia bacterium | reverse complement strand
AATGTTGGCGTTCATGGACTCGACTTTCTCAGGGTCATCCTTCAGGCCGAGCCGGTTGAAGTGATGGCAATGTTCGACCGGCCGGCGACCAGCGACGCCGTCGAATCACTCGGGCTGGTCCTGATCAGGTTCGACAACGGAACGCTCGCCTACTGCAATTTCAACGAAAGCGTTGCCAATCCGGTCAACGAACTGCGCATCTTCGGATCGACCGGTCGTATGATCGGAAGCGGGTTCACCCGGTCGCGAATCGACGGCGATCTGGCGGTCCTGACCGGGTCGGCGGAGCAGCGGACTCATTACCCCGCCCCCGACGCCCACCGGTTGTCGGTGGCGGCGTTCACCGCGGCGGTCTTGAACGATGAGCAACCCAACGCCTCGGGATGGGACGGTTTACGAAGCGCCCAACTGTGCGACGCCGTCAAGCGATCGGTGAACGAACGCCGACTCGTCGAGGTCGACTATCGCCATCCATCGGGTACGGCATGACGGATCTTGCCGATCTCAAAACCATCCGCCAGGTGATTGCCAGGGCCCGTGAGATCGTGGACCCCAGCGCATTCGCCTGGGGGGCCGCCGGTGCGGGCGAGGGTGTGACGGTCGCCAGGAACAGTATCGGCCTCAACAGTCTCGCGCTGGTACCGCGCCACATGCGCAATGTCGAAGACGTCGATACCGCCAGCTCGTTTGTCGGGATTCCGCTGGCGTTTCCGGTCATGCTCGCCCCGGTCGGCGCGTTGGGGATCTACGACCCCGGCGATGCCCTGGCCGCCGCGGCCGCCGCCACTCAGGTTTCGACGGCCATCATCTGTTCGGAGTTGACCACCTCGCCATGGGAGGACGTTGCGGCCACCCATCCCGGCCATCACATCTTTCAGATGTACGTGTTTGGGGACCGCGATTGGATGCACGAAGTTGCGGTTCGGGTAAAGCAGGCCGGGTTCGCCGCCATCTGCGTCACCGTTGATACTCCGATACTCTCTCGTAGGGACCGAAGCATCGAACAAGTTTTTGGTTGGACTTCTCCCAGCCCGCCCAACCTCCAGCAGCACGGATCCGACCCCAGGTACCGGGCCAGGTTCACCTGGGAAGACCTGCGCTGGCTCGTCGAGAACTCCGAGCTGCCGGTAATCGTGAAGGGGGTCATGACGGTCGAAGACGCCGTGGCCGCGGTCGAGTGCGGGGTGGCGGCCGTCTATGTCTCCAACCACGGCGGTCGAGTGATCGACCACGGCATGAGCACCATCGAGGTACTAGGTGAGATTGTCGCGGCGGTCGGTGCGTCGGTTGACGTCGCGGTTGATAGCGGGTTCACGAGTGGTGCCGACGTCTGCAAAGCGTTGGCGTTGGGTGCCAAGGCGGTCGGCATTGGCCGGCTTCAATGCTGGGGCCTGGCTGTTGGCGGGACTGACGGCCTGGTTCGGGTGCTCGACATTCTCAAAACCGAGATCAGCATCACCATGGCAAACATCGGGTGTCGCCAGATTGCCGATATCACTCCTGATCGAGTCCGGTGGTCGATTCCGGTTCCCCCTTCGGGGCCGGCCTTTCTGTGAGGGAGCGTCTTCAAAGGTTGGGACGGCTCGCAGTCGTCGACGTCACCCCCCTCCGGGAGGTGCCTGGATATCGGTGGCTGTTTGCCGGCATGTTCTTTGTCCAGGCCGGGAGGCAACTCCTCGTCGTCGCAGTTCCCGTGCAGGTGTACGCACTCACGGGTTCCACACTTCAAGTTGGTTTGCTCGGCCTGGCCCAGTTGATTCCTCTCCTGGCGGTTTCGTTGGTGGGTGGGGCCCTGGCCGATGCGTTCGATCGGAAGCGGTTACTCGTCATCGCTCAGGTCACGCTCGCCGCAACCGCTGCCGGTTTGTTCTGGAACTCGGTGGCGACCAGCCCGGCGGTGTGGCCTCTGTTCGTCCTGGTCGGCATCAATGCCGGCGTGTCGGCGATCGACCACCCTTCCCGGCAGGCCCTGCTCCCCGGATTGGTTGGCAGGAAGCTGCTGCCATCTGCCCTGGCGATGAACCAGACTCTCAGCAACACGGCCAAAGCGGCCATTCCGGCCGTCGGCGGGTTGCTCATAGCCGGCGCCGGTCTCGGACCAACCTATGCAGTTGCCATAGCCATGTTTATGGTCGGAGCCAGCCTGATGTGGCGGACGCCGAACGTTCCGACCGAGGGTGGTGGCCGCAAGATGGGCTGGTCCTCGATCGCTGAGGGGTTGGCCTTCCTCAAATCGCGCCGACTCATCCAGGCAGCCATGCTCATTGACCTCAATGCCATGGTCTTTGGTATGCCAACCGCCCTGTTTCCTGCTTTCGGAACTGCGGTTCTCGGTGGCGACGCCGTCACCGTTGGGCTGCTGTATGCCGCCCCGGGGGTCGGGGCGCTGGTGGGTGCCCTCACCTCGGGATGGGTGGCGACCGTTCGTCTTCAGGGTCGCGCCGTCATCATGTCGGTGATCGCCTGGGGCTTGGCGATGACCGCGTTCGGGTTTACGACCTCGGTGGTGTTTGCACTGGCGATGCTGGCCTTTGCCGGTTGGGCAGACGTCGTGTCGGCGATTCTGCGCCAGGCCATAATCCAACTATCCGTTCCGGACCATCTTCGGGGTCGGCTGTCGTCGATCCACGTTGCTGCGGCAGGGGGTGGCCCCCGTCTTGGGGACCTGGAGGCGGGGGTGGTCGCCGAACTCAGCTCCGTGCGTATCTCGGTGATTTCGGGGGGAATCGCCTGCGTTTTGGGGGCGGTGGCTCTGGCCCGGTGGTCGCCCGGGTTCCGCAACTACGTTTACGATCCCGAGCAGCCTGACCCACATGTGCAGGCGCAGACATGATCCCGTTTGCGCGGGATTTGATATGGGAGCCCGGGGAGGGTTCTGCGGTGGATCGCAGGCTTACTCGCCGGGCGATATATCTCCTGCTCATTTTGGGCATTCTGATTCTCGGCCTCAACTGGCCGATCATGGCCGTAGGGCTTCGGACCCTGACCCCGCTGTGGATGGGGGCGTTCCGCGTACTCGGAGCGGCAGTGATGGTGATCGGCATCGGGTTGGCCACCCGAAGCATGCGCATACCACCAGCGAGGGATCTGCCGGTGATTGTTTCGCTGGCCGTTTTCCGCCTGGCGGCCGTATTCTTCCTGGTCTTCACCGCTCTCCAACTCGTCCCCGCTGGTCGATCAGCCGTCGTGGTGTGGACGATTTCGTTGTGGACGGTCCCTCTGGCCGTCATCTTCCTTGGCGAACGGATGAGTCGCCAGCGTTGGCTAGGACTCGGGATCGGCATCTCGGGTGTGATTGTCTTGTTCGAACCATGGGGTATGACATGGAACCAACCGGGAGTAGCGCTTGGTCACGGGCTCCTGATACTTGCTGCCATCACGGATGCGGCCACCGCCGTCCACATTCGGGCGCATCGGTGGACGATCACTCCGATCGAAGCCCTTCCCTGGCAACTGGCCGGTGCGGCTGTCGTTCTGACAACCCTTGCGTTGCTCATTGATGGTCCTCCCGTCTTCGAATGGACCACCCAGCTGGTAGGGGTGGTGGCCTATCAATCGGTCCTGGCATCGGGGGTGTCCTTCGTGGCGCTGGTGGTCGTATTGCGGAACCTGGCCGCCGTATCCACCAATCTCACTCTCATGGCGGTTCCGGTGGTCGGAGTCGTGTCGTCGGCGATCTTCCTTGGAGAACAGGTCACCGTTGGACTGGCTATCGGCCTGGGTTTGGTGCTGGCCGGTGTGGCAATCAATCTTGTGTCAGATCGCGGTGGTGCGAATCGTCGCCCTGACCTGGCCGAGGTGATCTGACGTGTGGTGCCATGTGGAATCAACGAATCGACAAGAGGAGAGTGACAACGATGAGGACCGCCAATATCGGAAACCTCGAAGTTTCAGTGATCGGACTCGGGTGCAACAACTTCGGTCGGGCGCTTGACGTAGCCGGGTCGGCGGTCGTCGTGAATGCAGCCCTCGATGCCGGCATGAACTTCTTTGACACGGCAAGTAATTATGGCGGCGGACAATCGGAGTCGTACCTCGGAGCCGCACTCGGCAGCCGTCGATCAGAGGCGATTATTGGAACGAAGTTCGGCATGCCCGTTCCCGGAATAGAAGGAAGCGGCGGGGCCCGCCCGGCCTATGTTCGTGAATCGCTCGAGCGGAGCCTGTCTGAGCTCGGTACCGAATACATCGACCTCTTCCAACTGCATTACCCGGACCCTAAGACACCGATTGAGGACACGCTGGGCGCGATGAACGGTCTCGTACAGGAAGGCAAGGTCCGTCAGATCGGCTGTTCGAATCTGAGTGCTGCCCAACTTGCCAAGGCCTTGACGGTTTCAGATGACCTGGGTTTGGCCGCTTTTGTTTCCAACCAGGTGGAATACAGCATGGTTCACCGGGACCCCGAGACCGATGGGCTGGCCGACCTGTGTGGAGCACAAGGGGTGGCTTTGCTGCCGTTTTACCCGCTGGCGAGCGGGCTCCTGACCGGGA
>CAJQPD010000246.1 GCA_905480085.1 uncultured Acidimicrobiia bacterium | reverse complement strand
TTTCACCGGCAGCCTCGCCCTCGAACTCGTAGACCATCGTTTCGGCGATCCGTCTCGCACCATTGAAGAGGCCAAGGAACGCGACGAGAACTATTCGCGCCCGCTTCATGTGACGGCCCGCTTTGTCAACAAGGAAACCGGCGAGATCAAGGAACAGCAAGTCTTCCTTGGTGATTTCCCGATGATGACCGACAACGGCGTCTTCATCATCAACGGCACCGAGCGTGTTGTTGTGTCCCAGCTGGTGCGTTCGCCCGGTGTCTACTTTGATGTCACCCGCGACAAGACCTCCGACGCACTGATCTATGCATCCAAGGTCATCCCCGGCCGGGGAGCCTGGTTGGAGTTCGACACCGACAAGCGTGGAACGATCGGCGTGCGGGTCGACCGCAAACGTCGCCAGTACATCACCGGCTTCCTCAAGGCTCTTGGTATCGCTGAGACCGACGAGGAGATCCTCGGACTGTTCAGGGGTGCCCCGGCGATTCAGGCCACCATTGACAAGGATCCAGCCCAGTCCAAAGAGGAAGCTCTCCTCGACCTGTACCGGAAGCTGCGTCCTGGTGAGCCAACCACGGTCGACTCGGCCCGTGGGTTGATCCAGACGCTGTTCCGCAACACGAAGCGCTACGACCTCACCAGGGTCGGTCGCTACAAGGTGAACACCCGGTTTGGCCACGAGGTCCCGGAGAACTATCGCCTGGAGGGCCAGCAACTGCTCTCCGACGATGACATCCTTGACACCATTCGATATCTCGTTGCCCTTCATGCCGGCGACGCCATGTACATGACAAGTGCCGGGGTGGAAGTCCCGGTCCAGACCGATGACATCGATCACTTCGGCAACCGCCGTATTCGTACGGTCGGCGAACTCATCCAGAACCAGATTCGGGTCGGCTTGACTCGATTGGAGCGGGTGGTTCGGGAGCGGATGACGACGCAGGATCCTGAGGCGATCACGCCGCAGTCCCTCATCAACATCCGACCGGTCACGGCGGCCATCAAGGAGTTCTTCGGAACCAGCCAGTTGAGCCAGTTCATGGACCAACCGAACCCCCTCGCCGGTCTCACCCATCGTCGTCGTCTGTCGGCGCTCGGCCCTGGCGGTTTGTCACGTGAGCGGGCCGGGTTTGAGGTCCGTGACGTCCATCCTTCTCATTACGGTCGTATGTGTCCGATTGAAACGCCGGAAGGCCCCAACATTGGTCTGATCGGTTCCCTCTCGTCCTACGCCAGAGTGAACCGGTTTGGATTCATTGAAACGCCTTACCGTAAGGTCGAAATGGGAACGGTGACCACGAAGGTCGATTACCTGACGGCCACCGAGGAAGAGCGATACGTCATCGCTCAGGCCAACGCACCACTGACCGACAAGTTCGCCTTTGCGAATGAGCGTGTTCTGGTCCGTCGTGCTGGCGGCGAGGTCGACTACGTCTTGGCCGAGAACGTCGATTACATGGACGTATCTCCGAAGCAGATGGTTTCGGTTTCCACGGCTCTCATTCCGTTCCTTGAGCACGACGATGCCAACCGGGCCTTGATGGGTTCGAACATGCAGCGTCAGGCGGTTCCGCTTCTTCGGGCCGATGCGCCATTGATCGGCACCGGCGTTGAACAGCGGGCCGCCCAGGATTCGGGCGACATGATCGTTTCGCCGATTGATGGAGAAGTTGTTGAGATCACCGGTGACGAAATCGTCGTCAAGGAAACAGGCACCAACAAAAAGCACACCTTCCCTCTGAAGAAGTTCGAGCGCTCCAACCAGGGCACCTGCGTCAACCAGAAGCCTCTCGCCAAAGAAGGCGACAAGATCACGGTCGGCACCGTTCTGGCCGATGGCCCTTCGACCGATCAGGGCGAACTCGCGCTGGGACGTAACCTGCTTGTGGCGTTCATGCCATGGAAGGGCTACAACTACGAAGACGCCATCATCTTGAGCGAACGTCTGGTCAAAGACGACGTCCTCACCTCGATTCACATCGAGGAGCATGAGGTCGACGCCAGGGACACGAAACTGGGCGCCGAGGAAATCACCCGTGACATCCCGAACGTTGCCGAAGAGGCCCTCATGGACCTTGACGAAAACGGGATTATCCGGGTCGGGGCCGAAGTCGGTCCTGGCGACTATCTGGTCGGCAAGGTCACTCCCAAAGGCGAGACCGAGCTCACGCCTGAAGAGCGCCTCCTGCGAGCTATTTTCGGTGAGAAGGCACGCGAAGTTCGTGACACATCGCTGAAGGTGCCTCACGGTGAAGCCGGCAAGGTCATCGACGTGAAGGTCTTCAAGCGCGACGAGGGTTACGACTTGCCTCCCGGGGTCAACGAACTGGTCCGGGTGTACGTCGCCAGCCAGCGCAAGATCTCCGAAGGAGACAAGCTGGCCGGTCGCCACGGTAACAAGGGCGTTATCTCCAAGATCTTGCCTGAAGAAGACATGCCGTTCATGGAAGACGGGACACCGGTCGACATCATTTTGTCGCCGCTCGGTGTGCCGTCCCGAATGAACCTGGGACAGGTCCTTGAGACGCACCTTGGTTGGGCGGCCGCCGTCGGGTGGGAACCACTCGAAAAGCACATGGACTTCAGCCCTGCCAAAGATGGCGCCGGGCCGTGGACCAAGATTGCGACTCCGGTTTTCGACGGGGCTCGCGAAGGTGAAATTGCCGAGGTCCTGAGCCATTCCAAGGTCAATCGTGACGGTACCCAGCTCATTGGTGAGTCTGGCAAGGCGATGTTGTTCGACGGTCGGACCGGTGAGCAATTCGACACGCCGATCACTGTTGGATACATCTATATCCTCAAGCTGGTCCATCTGGTTGATGAGAAGATTCACGCTCGTTCAACTGGCCCGTACTCGATGATCACCCAGCAGCCGCTCGGTGGTAAAGCACAGTTCGGTGGCCAGAGATTCGGTGAGATGGAAGTGTGGGCCCTCGAAGCATATGGCGCTGCCTATGCGTTGCAGGAAGTACTCACCATCAAATCCGACGATGTGCAGGGCCGTGTCAAGGTCTACGAGGCCATCGTCAAGGGGGAGAACATCCCCGAACCAGGTATACCAGAGTCATTCAAGGTGCTGATCAAAGAAATGCAGAGTCTCTGCTTGAACGTGGAGATGCTCTCGGCCGGTGAGGAAGTGCAGCTTCGTGAACTCGATGAAGACGCATTCCGCACCGCCGAGTCACTCGGCATTGATCTGTCCCGTCCCGAACGACGCGAGTCATAGCGAGCGCTGGAGGAAACATGCGACAGTTTTTTGATGAGCTAAAGATCAGCCTCGCCACCAGCGAACAGATTCGTTCGTGGTCCTATGGTGAAGTGAAGAAGCCCGAAACGATCAACTATCGGACACTGAAGCCCGAGAAGGATGGTCTCTTCGACGAGCGTATTTTCGGTCCCCAAAAGGACTGGGAGTGCTACTGCGGTAAGTACAAGCGAATCCGTTATAAGGGCATCATCTGTGAGCGTTGTGGCGTTGAAGTCACGCGCGCCAAGGTGCGTCGTGAGCGGATGGGTCACATCGAACTTGCCGCCCCGGTCACCCACATCTGGTTCTTCAAGGGTGTTCCGAGTCGGCTCGGTTATCTCCTCGATATGTCTCCGAAAGAGTTGGAGAAGGTCATTTACTTCGCCGCCTATCTGGTGACAGATGTCGACGACGATCGCCGTCACACTGACCTTCCCGAGTTGGAAGAGACGATGACCGCCGAGCTTCAGGTGGTGCGCGAGGAATTCGATGATTGGCAAGCTGATCGTCTTGAGCGCCTTGAGGCCGAACTCTCTCAAATGGAAGAGGGTGGCGCCAAGCCTCAGGAAATCTCAGCTCGTCGCCGCGAAGTCGAGAAGGAAATCAAGGAACGTCACGAACGTTCCGAGATGGAAGTCGACCTCGTGAAAGAGGCTTTCGATCGGTTCTCCGGCATGAAGCGCAAGACGCTCATCGAGTCCGAACAGCTCTGGCGTGAGATCATCGACCGTTACTCCGACTACTTCACCGGTGGTATGGGCGCAGAAGCCGTCAAGGATCTCCTCGGCCGGATCGATCTCGATGCCGAGATGGAAATGCTCGAAGAGAACCTGACAGCCAACTCGGCGCAGAAGCGTCAGCGGGCCACCCAGCGGATGAAGGTCGTCAAACCATTCTGGGAAGGTAAGAACCACCCGCAGTCGCTGGTTCTCGAAACCGTCCCGGTCATTCCGCCGGACCTGCGTCCGATGGTCCAGCTCGACGGTGGCCGCTTCGCCACGTCGGATCTCAACGACCTGTACCGCCGCGTGATCAACCGCAACAACCGCCTGAAGCGACTCCTCGATCTCGGGGCTCCCGAGATCATCGTGAACAACGAGAAGCGGATGCTCCAGGAGGCCGTGGACGCGCTGTTCGACAACGGCCGACGTGGCCGTCCCGTGACCGGCCCGGGTAACCGCCCGCTCAAGTCGCTGTCGGACATGTTGAAGGGCAAGCAGGGCCGGTTCCGCCAGAACCTGCTCGGCAAGCGCGTCGACTACTCGGGCCGTTCGGTCATCGTGGTCGGTCCGACCCTCAAGTTCCACCAGTGCGGCCTGCCCAAGATCATGGCGCTCGAGCTCTTCAAGCCGTTCGTGATGAAGAAGCTCGTGGAGCACGAGTACGCGCAGAACATCAAG
>CAJQPD010000245.1 GCA_905480085.1 uncultured Acidimicrobiia bacterium | reverse complement strand
GTTTGCGTGGCAGCTCCGTTCGAGGAAACCGCCATGAAGTCGAACTCGACCGGCACGTCGATATGACGGGCCAGATCTGCCATTACGATGAACGCGCCTTTCAAGACCCCGACCATAAGCAAGTCTTTGCCGGCGTAGTCGGCCGTAATCTGCTTTCCCATCTCCGCCAATTTTGTTCGGATCTCTTCTTCGGAGATCAAAACTCTCGAGATGTTCACTAGCCCTCCTGGAGAATGTTCGAAACAAGGTAGCGCCCTGAGGATGGATGTCCCCAACCGAGCCAGCCTCTCCGCACGCCCGGTACCCACCAGACGAGGTCGTCTGCGACAACGACCGGCCAGGTCCGCCGCCGTTCCCGGGCGATGCGAGCCTCGGCGAAGACGTCCGCCACCTCTTTGTGTCCACCGTCTCGCAAGGGAACCCGATCTCCGGGTACGGAGACTCGAACCAACAACTCTGGCGGATCAGCGAAGGCCGCAAAGCCGGGCCCAAGGGGAAAGGCAGAAGGCGGATCCGGTCGCTCGGCTACCGCCAGCCTCCAGTCCCCGAACGACGTGACTGGTGTCGACAACGACACCGGGGATGGAGGGTCCAAGACACCCGCTTCGAGAACCACACCACCCTCAGACAGATAGCTGGCCACTCCTTGCCCCAGCTCCACCCTGGGGGTGACTCGTCTCACCACCTCCCAGACGGCATCGACCATCTGGGAGGTACCCGGGTAGGGCGGGTTCACAAGTCGCAAACCCCTTCGAATGACCCGATTGGCGACCGGACCCGGCAGTGTTCTCAACGGGGCGGTCGGGATGGTTACGCGGCGCTTCCCAACTCGAATCGGGACCATTTCGGCCTGCGCATCGAGCACCTCGTCATCAAGCGAGGCAAGTCGGGCGGCCCTGGCGATTGTCAGCGGCGACCCGAGTCGCGGCATGACCTCGTGGCGAATTCGGTTGCGGGTGTACGTCAGGTCGAGGTTGGTTGGATCGTCGATGGCGTCGAGTCCTTTTTCGACGACGAAGGCTCGCACGACTTCCCGAGACACATCGAGCATCGGTCTCAACACCCGGCCACGCTCGATCGGAATCCCACCCAACCCTGTCATCCCCGCACCCCTGGCTGCGTTGAGAAGGAACGTCTCTGCGTTGTCGTCGGCGGTATGCCCGGTTATGAGCAACTCACCCGTTTGCAGCTCCGCCTCCAGCGCTTCGTATCGGACCGTTCGTGCCTGCTGCTCAAAGGACGGCCCGGACGGTACGTCAACCTTCACCGTTAGAAAGGCCATCCCGACCTGGGTCGCCACTCGCCCGGCGGCTACAGCCAGGGCAGCCGAAGCCGGTTGACCGTGGTCAACGTGCACGGCGCGTGCAGAGTCGCAGAAGCGGTTGGCGAGCCAGGCCAGTGCAGCCGAGTCCGGGCCGCCTGACAGCGCGACGAGACAGGATCGACCGGCCAACATCGAACCGGCGCGTTCGAGTGACGGATCTAGCTGACCCGACGAAGCCACAGTTCCGGCGATTCGATTTCGGTCAGAGTGGGGAGTGCCTCAGGCCCGGTCCAGGCCAAGTCCAGAGCACCAAAGTTGGCGAGCCGCTCGACCCCGAGGACAAACTGCTCTCCGAGTTCGTACTGGCGCATTTTCATCTCAAGGCCGGTAAAGCGCATGAATGCCGCCATGCGCGGATCGGCCCGGCGGGCCTTGAGCAAGCTCGACATCCGGGCCTGCGTGCGGAGAATGCGCATCCCGACCCGATCCATAATGACGTGTCCGTGACCCTCGAGAAGCGACATCAGCGCCTGAATCTTGTCCAACTGCTGGCGCTGGTCCTCATTGGCGAACAATCCGAAAAGCCCCGATTCGTCGATAAGCGGACGACCCTCGTCAGATGCCTTACGCAACTCTGATCCAAGCGAGGTCAGGCGGCGCTCGTCGGTCTGCGAAGCTGCCGCCAGGGACGTGACCAGATCAAAGAAATAGTCACGCATCCATGGAACCGCGGTGAACTGAAGCCGATGAGTACATTCATGCAAAGCGATCCACATTCGAAACTCCGAGGGACGGAACTGGTTGGATCGCTCCATTGCCAGGACATTGGGACCCACCAGGTAGATCGTGTCTCCGGCATCCTCGGACGGCAAGACGAGTTCGTACTGACCAAGTACCCGGCGCGCCAACACGCCGAGCAGGGCGCCTGTCTCAGCCGCAACGATCGGACCGCCAATCCTCTTCACGAGGCTCTGCGGTTGGGTAAGCGTTGCATCCACGATCTTGGAAAAGAACGCCACGTTGCGTTCGATCCAGCGGTCCCTGTCAACTACTTCGATGGTAGGCACGCCAACCGATCCAAGACCCGTCTCTGCCTCGACTAGTTCCTGAGCCCTGGCGACCAGTGGTTCGGCTTCGGCGATGAGGGCGTCACGATGGTACGAGCTATACAGTGGGTAGGAGCCCGCCAGTCGTTCAGCAACCTTGACGGCTGCCGTCCAGGGGACCGGGCCGTTATTCAACGACTCGGTAGCGACCGCGGACGACCTTCACGAAATACATGACTACGGTCCCACCAATGAGAACAACCGTGAGGGCTACGACCGCCGGAATGAGATATTTGTAGGTCCACTGCGGCTCGTCGGGGGCAGCCTCTTCTGGCAGAACCTCGACATAGGGTTGGGCCACGGCGACCTCATTGACAACCGGGGGCGTCGTCACAGCCATGGCAGCTGGCGCTGCCATGCTGAGAGAGCTGATGGCGAGAACAACAAGGGCGAAGTAGCGGCGAATCGAATGAATCATGTCTCCACCAATATACCGGTTCCGCGGTGAGCGCAGAAACTTCATTGATTCTGTTCGTTGGCCACGATCGATCGGAGCTTGGCCAGTACGTCAGCCGGGACTTCTTCCTGGCATCGCTCCCTGATGACAACCTTCAATCGACTTTCGAACATGAAGGCATCCTCACATCCTGAACATCGCCGCAAGTGAAGCCGAACCATCATCCGTTTAATCGTGGAAATCTCACCGTCGAGATATCCATAGATCTTGGTGATGGCATCGTCACAAGATTTCTTGGTCATGCGTCTTCCCGATCGGCCAATCCACGTTCCTCTGCGAACTTCCACAACGCCTTTTGTAACTGTTTTCTTCCCCGATGGAGCCGTGACATGACGGTTCCGATCGGGACGTCCATGATTTCGGCAATCTCCTTATAGGAGAACCCTTCAACGTCGGCCAGCAACACCGGCATCCGAAAACGTTCCGGAAGAGCCTCGACGGCCGCCTTCACATCGTCATCGACCAGTCCCTCAAGCACCGCCTCTTCAGCGGACCGAAGCGAGTCCGGCGTATTGGCGGCACTGATCTTGCGATACAGATACAGGTCCTCGACCTCTCCGAGGTCAACTTCATCTGGTCGCCTCGACTGCTTGCGATACCGGTTGATGTAGGTATTTGTGAGAATCCGGTATAGCCACGCCTTGAGGTTGGTACCCGACTCAAACGAGGCGTAGGCCCGGTACGCCTTCAAGAACGTCTCCTGGACCACATCCTCGGCATCGGCAGGATTACGAGTCATCCGGAGTGCCGCAGAGTAAAGCTGCGGCGCAAATTGCATGGCGTCATCTTCAAAGGTGGCCTGATCAGCCATCGGTTGGCTTCCGTGTGTCCGAGGCAGGACATTACCAGCACCAGAAAAAGGTCCGACCGTCCTGGTAAACCGATGGACTATCCTGTCGTCGACCAACTAGCCGAAGTAGCTCAGGGGTAGAGCAGCTCACTCGTAATGAGCAGGTCAGGGGTTCAAATCCCCTCTTCGGCTCCATTAACCCACCCGATCAGTCCGGCTTGAACCGGACGGACCGGCTATTCGTTTTCACCCGGATTACTCCCGGCCAGCAGATCATCCATGGCCTCGCCCCAAGCATCGGTCAGCGAGAACCGATCCCCCTTCGGATCGAGCGGTTTGCCGATGTGTACCTCAACCCGACTTCTGCGCACCTTGCGCTCTTCTAGACCCATCACGGCCTCGGTTCCCGAGAGAGCTACCGGTACGAGAGGAACTCCCGCCCTGATAGCCAACCAGGCCGCGCCTCGTTTGAAGTCCGAAGCCCGCCAATGCTCGGTTCGACGGCCCTCGGGAAAAACTGCCACCCGCCCGCCGGCCGCCAGATGACCCAAACCTTGGCGCATTGCCCCGAGAGGTACCGAGGACCGGGGCAACAAGATCGCCCCGTAGAACGGCAGGATGAAGT
Source organism: uncultured Acidimicrobiia bacterium (assembly GCA_905480085.1). Lineage (GTDB taxonomy): Bacteria > Actinomycetota > Acidimicrobiia > Spongiisociales > JAENVV01 > JAENVV01. The sequence continues at coordinate 3,214 of CAJQPD010000245.1, read as the reverse complement.
CCAACCCGCGATTGATCCCGATCAGATCGGCGGCCGCCATGAAGCGCAGCGGCTTGCCCAATGCCATCGCAGCAAACGCCGCGTCGACGTGTGAGACATGGTTGATACCGGCGACGTACGGGCCGGCGGGAATGTGTTCACTGCCGGTTATTTTCAGCTTGAACAGTGGTCCAGCCAGAACCCGACCCACCGGGACCGAAACCTTGAACCTTCGCTCCCAGGGCTCACTCACGGGCGAGGTCGTTGAACAGGTTCGCCAGGACAAGTGGAACCCGTTGGTTTTGACGAATGGCCGTCACGGCGTCGAGGGCTCGCTCGGCATTGCGTGCGGCTTGAGTCGGCGTCACCAGGGCAAGTCGGGTCACATCGACGTCTGGATTTCTCACCGCGACCCCGAACTGCGCGGCGGCGGCATCGGTGTACCAAGAAGCCAGAATCTCAAGACCGGTGATCATAAGTGCCTGACCAGATCGTTTCGTGGCCCGCTCCCGGCGCTCCCGCTCGGTGGCGCTTTCGTCGGGATGAGCCACCCCCAGTGTCTTGATCAGCGGGGCGGCAGCTCGTTCCGCAGCGTCGGCCAGCAGGAACGAGTTGCCGGTGTGCGGGGAAACCCGCTCGGGGACGGTAAGCCAGAATTCCCGAAACTTGACGACTTCTTTTTCGGTGGCAAGTTGTATGGCCAGACCCGGTCGGCCTCCGGCGATCACGGCGACCCGATGCGCTTGTTCCACGTCGACGCCCTGCTCTTCGAGACCGGCCACCAAATCTTCGGATCGGACCCGACCAAAGTGCACGGTTCGACAGCGAGACCCGATGGTCGGGGGAAGATCATCTTCGGACTCAGCCACCAGGATGAATACGGTCGAAGCGCTCGGCTCCTCGATCGTCTTGAGCAGAGCGTTGGCCGCCGACTCGGTCAAGGTTGACGCCTCGTCAAAGAGAATGACCTTGCGATCTCCCTCAACTGGCGTCAAAGATGCCGCATGAACCGCTGCCCTGGCTTGCTCAACCCCGATCGAGGCTCGACCGTCCGGAAGAATCACCGTGACATCAGGGTGGTTCCCCGAAGCGACCCTGTCACAAACCGAGCAAGGCCCCTCATGGTTGCCAGAGCGATCACACAGAATGACCGCGGCAAATCGTGAGGCAATCATCGCTTTGCCAACGGCCTCAGGGCCAACGAACAAATAGGCATGTGCCGGCGAGCCCGCTTCTTGTTCAAGAAGATCAAGCACCCTCCGGTGGCCAATGACTCCAACCCGGTTCATGTCACAAGGTCCCATACCTGATCGACCACGGCCTCAATGTCGGCGGACGCGTCGATGCGGACGAGTCGGTCCAATTCGACCTCGGCAAGTGCGGCGAACGTGGCAGCCACCGTCTGGTGAAACGACAAGTCCTCTGAACCAATCCGGTCCCCGTTCTCCTGTCGTTTTAGGCCAACCTCCGCGTCCACATCGAGCCAGACAACCAAATCTGGCCACGTCCCGTCGAGGGCCAAGCTGTTGAGAGTCCGAACTTCTTCGACTCCAAGCCGGCGGGCTCCTCCCTGGTAGGCGAGTGACGAATACACGGTTCGATCCGAAAGCACCCAGGCGCCCCGGTCCAATGCGGGGCGAACGACCTCGACAGCGAGTTGGGCTCGCGCTGCGGCGAATAGGGCGGCCTCCGCCCAAGGAGCCATGGGACTGTCTCCGTCGAGCAGCAGGCCCCGGATGGCGTCGCCCAGCCGCGTACCGCCTGGTTCGCGAACCTCGACCACCTCGTCCCCGGCCGCCCGCAGACGGGCAGCCAGTGCCCTCACCACGGTGCTCTTCCCGGCCCCTTCAACTCCTTCAAAAGCGATGTATCTCAAACGCTGTCTCGTTCCAATCGGGGGACCCACACATCCCGTACAACCCACAACGTGACCAGTCCCGCAAGAACCGTGATCGCTCCACCCAAAACGAAAATCAGTCGCACACCGTCGTCGAGCGGATCGGAGAAACGACCGTCCAGGAAATTGGCTGCGAAAGCAGCCACGGTCATTGACACGAGCAGCGCCGACCGACCAACGAGGAACAGGGCGGCAAACGTGCGCCCCCGTACTTCCTCGGCAGAACCCACCTGAAGATAGGTGATTCCGACGACGTACCCGATCCCTGCGGAAAACCCGAACATGAACGAGAAGGTCGCTGCCATGACGACAGTGGTAGAAAAGGCCAGGGCCGCCAGACCGGTCCCCGTCAGCGTGATCGCGGCAGAGAACACCACCATGCGATGCACCGCTACCCGGTCGATGCGGTTGACAAGAGTGATCCCGATCGCCCCGCCTCCCCCCATCGCGGTAGCGAGCAACGCAAATCCGGAGTCATCACCGAAGATAAAGGAACGGGCGAACGTCTGGCCGAGCGTGATGATGGCCCCGCTCCCGAACAATGCAAATGACATGCCAATGATGATCACCCGGACACCACGATGCCCAACGACGAACCGGACACCTTCAGCAAGGTCGCCGAACGGAGCCTTCCAGTTCCATTTCTCGCGTCCCACCACCGGCGTCCGGAGCGGGATTGCGGTTACCGCCACGATGGCAGCCGAGATCATGAAGGTTAAGAAGTCGAGGGTGAAGCCTGCGGTGAACGGTGACTCCACATCCCAACCAACCCACTGAGGAAACTTGGAAATCGCCGACCAGGCGATCGCCCCGAGGGGAAAGATGCCGTACGACCCGACCACCGACAGGCTGTTGGCGGTGATCAGTTCCTCTTCTTCTACGAGTTCTGGCACGACCGACTCCCGAACAGGTTGCCGGAGTAGCGACAAGATCTCAATCGCGAATGAGACCGCAAACAACTGGGGAAGGGTCCTGACCAAGATCAGGGAAAGCACCAGGAGGCCCCGGCCAATGTCGGCCACGAGCATGATTGTCTTACGGTTCACCCGGTCGGCGAGGATGCCACCAATCGGTCCGAACAAGATGGCAGGCACAAACCGGCCAACCAGCGGAACCAGCGTACCCAACCCACCACCGATATGGTCACCGAGGGCGAGCGTCGCGAATAAGGAGACCCAGTCGCCGAAGCTGGAGATCGTCCCCGACCACCACAATTTGGCGAACTCGCCACGACGCAAAAGCTGCGACCGCGTCCGGGGAGGTTGTTTGTCTTGCATACCCGTTCAACGTTAGTGGCCAGGAGGTTCAGCGAAGCCATTGCATAGACCCCGAGCACCA
>CAJQPD010000244.1 GCA_905480085.1 uncultured Acidimicrobiia bacterium | reverse complement strand
GCGGATCTGGTCGTTTTTGTTGATAGTCGATACTCCTCAAACGGGTACGTTCCGGCCGGTCCAATCGTCGGACCCAACACCATCGACGAACTCATCTGCACGGGTGCCGGCATCGATTATGTGAGGCTCACCAGCGACGGTGAAACCCTCAACGTCGGTCGCCGGTCACCCAAGATCCCCCGTCGGCTTCGCCGGGCCGTCCTCGGCCGCGACGACGGCTGCGCGGTTGACGGGTGCAACTCCCGCTACCGCCTCCAAGTCCACCATCGGGTCCACTGGGCCGACGGGGGACCTACCGACGCCGAAAACCTCGTCACTCTCTGTTGGTTGCGGACCGGCACGGCCGGTCCGTCCGCAGAACGGCCTGCCGTTCTGCAACGTGACCGCAGGTCACGCCATCATCACGTGGTCATCCACCAGCGAGGCTTCATCATCGACCCGGACTCACCAAGACAACGACTCAGACTTCAACGCCCCGACCGTGCCCCACCCGACCACTAGACCGATCCGGTCGTGACTTATCACCGACAACTTTGGGGGCTAGCTCCCACCGACTGCGACCAACCCCAGCCGCATCCGACGAGCCTCAATGAGCGAAAAAGCGTCGCTTTCGAGTTGCGCGGCGACGCCCAGATCGTGCAACCCGTTTAACTGTCAGTCGTGTTGCCTGGTAGCCACGTCCGCGTTCAGGGTTGATCTCGTCGGTTTGCTCACTGAGCCGAGCCGAAATCGATCAAGGGGAAAGTCTCCAGCTACCGACAGTAGACCCACGTTCACTCCCGGCAGGTCTTGCCTGCATCGGGCGGCAACCGGGGAAGTCCCCGCCGCCCCGCTGTCAACGAGGGCTCTTCAACGGGTGCGCCGGTAGAACCGAGCAGGCTCAGCCCTCACTCATCGGCGAACACACCGGGTTCAGGTCGCTCAGGTCGTACTCGTCAGCGGACACGGTGACCGACCACGTAGCTGGCTCGCCGGGCTTCATCTGCACATCGGGGTTGGTGGCCAGTGGCTCCAGGTCGTCAGGATCACCCGGTCCGAACAGCTCACATGACCCACGCCCTGAGCGAGTGCCATCCACCAGTGCTCGGACCTCGACGCACATCTGACCGGAGTCGCACCCCGCATCCGACTGCCGCACGACAACGGACAAGAACGCCGGGTTGTGCCCGCCCCCGGACGAGCAAGCGCCGAGCAGGCTCACCACCGCAAAAACGACTGCCCTGCCGCGAATCTCGGCCTCCGTGTAACGACGCTGGGAAACACCGAGTCTATAGCAAGCCCGAAAGCCACGACGGGTTTACAGTTGGATGAGACCGGCGTTGGTAGGGACGAAGCCGCATCTGTCGAAGTAAAACTCTCGCAAGGGATCGTCGAAGTCGACGTGGAGCCACTCGCACCCGGCATCACGGGCGCCCCGGGTGGCCTCTGCCACGAGGCTTGCGCCGATTCCGCTGTGTCGCATTTCCGATTTGACGAGGGTGTCGAGGACAAAGGCATGGACCCCGCCATCCCAGGCAACGTTGACGAAACCGACCAAATCGTCTCCGTCATAGGCACATACCCACCCCAGGCTGTGGCGGCGCACCTGGGCACCCCAGTCCTCATCAAGAATCTGGTGTTCGAAGCCCTCGGCATGTAGTTGATTCATTGCGGCGTTTTCGAAGTCACCACGCCATTCATATCGCACAGTCATGGTCGTCACGCTAGGTCGATCGGTAGCGGTGCACCTCAATTCTTTCGAAAACCCGACTCTGCAGAATCGCCTAGGCTGTGACCACGCCTTTTACCTGCGGAGGATTTGTGTACGACGTCGTCATTATCGGTGGTGGACCGGGTGGATACGCGTCCGCTCTCTACGCGCACAACTTCGGCCTATCGGTCGCGCTCGTCGAGAAAGATTCCGTTGGCGGAACCTGCCTGGTTCGCGGATGTATCCCGGCCAAAACCTGGTTACAGGCGGCTGAAGTGTTTACGACCGTGAAGCGCGCCGCCGAGTTCGGCGTCATTTCCTCCGAACCGACATTCGACTGGTCGGCCGGCCTTGCTCGGAAAAATCAGGTTGTCACCGGCCTGGTCAAGGGTCTGTCCGGTCTCCTGAAGCAACGCAAAGTCGACGTCATTGATGGCTTCGGCCGTCTGGACGGGCCGGGCAGGGTGATCGTCAACAGGGGCGGCGAGGAGCAGGTTCTCGAAGCTCGCAACGTTATCGTGGCCACCGGATCGGCACCGAGATCGATTCCCAACTACGACTTCGACGGCGTCCACATTGTCTCGTCTGATCACGCTCTCGATTGGGAGGCTCAGCCTGCCAGAGTGGCCATCATCGGAGCTGGGATCATCGGGTGTGAGTTTGCTTCGATGCTGGTTGACCTCGGCTCGGAAGTTCACGTGTTTGACATCCTCGACCGGATCGTCCCGGGGGTCGACACCCCCGCGGCCAACGAACTGCAGAAGGCGTTGAAGCGCCGGGGCGTGAAGTTCCATCTCGGCGTATCAGTCGCCCCGCCGGTGGTCGGCGACGGAGGTGTCACCGTGGGGTTTGGCGATGAGTCCGTTGAGGTCGACACCGTATTGGTCGCCGTTGGGCGGGGCCCGCTCACGAGCGACGTCGGCTTGGAAACGACCAAGGTCGAAACCGAGCGCGGCTACATCCACGCCGATCGACAAACTCAAATGACCGCCGAGCCTGGCGTCTACGCCGTTGGAGATGTACTGGCGGGCGTTCCCGGCCTGGCCCACGGGGCTTTTGCCGAAGGCATCGCGGCCATAACGTTTATCGCCACCGGTGAACCGGCTCCGGTCAACTATCAGGCCCTCCCCAATGTGATCTATACCCATCCCGAGGTTGCCGAGGTCGGCTGGTCCGAAGAGGTCGCCAAGGAAAAGGGCCTCGACGTCGAGGTGCACGATCACTCATTCATGGGCGTGGGCCGGGCGATCATTGTGGGGGAGAACAAGGGGACGGTCCGAATCGTTGTCGAGAAGGACGGACCAATTGTCGGAGCTTCAATAGTCGGCCCTCACGCCGGAGAGATGATCCACGAACTTATGTACAGCGTTGGTTGGGAGGCGCTGCCTGCGGAGGCAGCCGCTTTCATCCACGCACACCCAACCCTGTCCGAAGCCGTCGGTGAGACCCTGATCTCGTCAACCGGTCGAAGCCTGCACTAGGAGATCCCATGGCTACAAATGTCGCAATGCCCCAACTTGGTGAAACCGTTACTGAAGGCACCATCCTGTCGTGGGCCAAGCAGGTTGGTGACACCATCGGTGTTGATGAAGTACTCGTAGAAATCTCCACCGATAAGGTCGATACTGAGATTCCCTCGCCGGTGGCAGGCGTGATCCTTGAGATCCTCGTCGCCGAAGGTGACACGGTGGCGGTTGGTACCAACCTGGCGGTGATCGGCGAAGCCGGCGAGTCCACCGGGGCCTCCCCGGCCCCGGCCAGCGCCCAGGTTGTTGCAGCTGCGGATCCGTTCGCTCCTGAGCCACCAACTGCGGAACCAGTAGCTCCTGCCCCGACCGCTGTGCCCCAACCCGCTCCTGAGCCGCAAACGGCGCCACAGCCGGTCCCAGCACCTGCCGCTGCCTCCTCAGAGCAAACCACCGTTTCCATGCCACAACTTGGCGAAACGGTGACCGAAGGAACCATCCTGTCGTGGGCCAAGCAGGTCGGTGACTCGATCAGCGTTGACGAGGTGCTCCTTGAGATCTCGACCGACAAGGTCGATACCGAGGTTCCCTCGCCGGTTGCCGGAACCATTCTGCAGATCCTGGCTGCCGAAGGAGAAACGATCCCCGTGGGTGCTCCGATGGCCATTATCGGATCGGCGTCGGCCGCGGCAAGTTTTGTCCCGAGTACCCCTGCGCCGAACGCACCGGTCGCCACCGCACCGGCCCCGCCCAAGGCCGCCGCTCCTGCGCCGGGACCGGCGCCAGCCAAAGCAGCCACCGGGTCGGCCCCGGTAGGCGATTTGGCGGCATCGGGGGTGTTCTTCTCGCCCGTGGTACGAAAGCTGGCCAAAGAACACAACGTAGACCTGAGTGCCGTCGCAGGGACCGGCAAAGATAACCGGATCACCCGCAAAGACGTTGAAGCGTACATAGCCGCTGGTCCTGTATCGACGGCTCCAGCGCCGGTCGCATCGCCTCCGAGCACGCCGGCCGCTGCCCCAACTTCGGCTCCTGCTCCAACGCCCGCTCCGGTCCCAATGGCTGCGCCCGCCCCGGCGACACCCGCGCCGGTGGCAGACGTACCAACCATGGCCGGTGATCGGGTCGAAGATTTGGATCGACTCCGGGCCCGGATCGGCGCCAACATGATCAAGGCCAAGATGACTGCCGCCCACGTATGGACCTCGGTCGAAGTCGACTTTGAACGAGTCGAGCGGGTTCGGCAGGCTCACAAGGAGTCGTTCAAAGCAGCGGAGGGCTTCTCGCTCACCTATCTGCCGTTCATCGCCAGGGCGACCGTCGATGCCCTACGCGAGTACCCGATCGTGAACAGCTCGTTTTATCTTGAGCAGCGTAAGGCCGTCCATCACGGTTCCATCAACTTGGGAATCGCCATCGACCTCAATCAAACGGGCCTCGTGGTTGCCGCCATCAAAAATGCGGACAGCCTGGGGATCTCAGGGTTGGCCAGAGGTGTCAAGGGCCTCGCGGACAAGGCGAGGAACAACAAACTCGAGCCAGATGACATTGCCGGTTCGACGTTCACGATTACGAACCCCGGGCCATTCGGCTCGTTCATGTCGGCCCCGATCATCAACGTGCCGAATGTCGCCATCTTGTCGACTGACACGGTCGCGAAGCGGCCAACCGTGATCACGACCGCCGATGGTCAGGACACGATCGCCATCCGTCATATCGGTTACCTTGGCCTGACCTGGGATCACCGGGCATTCGACGGATCTACGGCGGTCCTTTTCTTGCGGCGAATCAAAGAGAATCTCGAGACCTGGGACTGGGAACAGGAACTTCGGTGAGCCAGTTCCCGCCGACTTCCGACCGCCTCCGAACCCGGTGGCTAGGACGTCTGCCGTTCGTCGAAGCATGGGACCTCCAGCGAGCCTTCTGGGAGACCCGGGTCGAGGAAACCGGCCACGACGACGTTCTGCTGCTCTTGGAGCACCCACCGGTTTATACCCTGGGTCGCAACGGAGATGGATCGAACCTTCTCGTGTCCCAGGACGAGCTGGCAGCGAGTGGAACGGAATTCCATCAGATCGACCGGGGTGGGGATGTCACGTACCACGGGCCAGGTCAGTTGGTTGGCTACCCGATCTTGGCTCTGGCCGATCCCAAGCAGATCGTTCCATACGTTCGAAAACTCGAACAAACCATCATTGGCGCCCTGGCCGAATTCGACATTGAGGCCTGGTCCGAAGAAGGACTCACTGGTGTGTGGACCCACCAGGGCAAGGTTGCGGCGATTGGTGTCCGGGTCTCCAGAGGCGTGACCATGCATGGGTTTTCGCTGAACGTGAACACTGACCTCTCCGCCTTCGATGCCATGCACCCGTGCGGGATTACCGACCGGTCGGTAACGTCGGTGAGTGAGCTTCTCGGGAAAGAAACCTACATCGAGGACCTCGTTCCGGTCATCGAACGTCATTTTGTAGCCACGTTTGGTTATTCGACGGTAGATACGCAGCATGCGGCCTTTGTCAGGGGACAGGGCCGTCCTCGCGAGTTCCTGGTTGATCAATTGATCGAAGCCGGAACCTTCTCTGCACACCGTCATTCGATGGAACCGGTCCTTTTCAAAGGACGGTTGATGGGGGAGCCGGATCGCCCCGAATGGATGAAGGTCAAGGCCAACATGGGTACCGACTTCGCTGAGATGAAGAAACTCATGCGAGGGTTGGAACTCAACACCGTCTGTGAAGAGGCAGGTTGTCCCAACATCTACGAGTGCTGGGGGCAGGGCACGGCAACGATCATGATTCTGGGCGAGTTCTGTACTCGGGCCTGCTCGTTCTGCGATGTGAACACCGGAAAGCCTACCGGCCTCGACCTCATGGAACCGTTCCGGGTGGCCGAGGCGGTCAAGGCCATGGGCCTTGAACATGCGGTCATCACCTCTGTCAACCGGGATGATCTGGACGATGGCGGCTCCGAAGTGTTCGCGGCCACCATCAGAGAAATTCGGCGCTCGTCGCCCGGTACGAGCATTGAGGTCCTCATTC
>CAJQPD010000243.1 GCA_905480085.1 uncultured Acidimicrobiia bacterium | reverse complement strand
GGTGGTAACCGAACAGGACTTCGTGCCGTTTGCGACGTTCGGACCGCTGACCCTCACCCACCCGTCGGACCGGGTCGAATCGATCGGTTTCCATGAGTCGACCAACGAAGGAGCCCGCCAACTCGAACCACTCGATACGGCGGCGGCCACTTTCACGATGGAAACCCGAGAGCGGGGTACCGGGTCGCGGACCGCCGCCGACATTGTGATCGACCCTGACCACCAGGTCAGGTCCCCAGTATCCGGGACGGTCGTGCGATCGGGCACTTACGTGTTGTACTGCCAGTACTCAGACGACTTCGCCGTCATCGAACCCGACGACCGACCTGGCTGGGAGGTCAAGATTCTCCACATCAACCACGTCCGGGTATTCCGGGGCGATCGGGTCGAGGCCGGGGTGACCGTGATCGCCGACGGCCCGACCATTCTCCCGTTCAGTTCCCAGGTCGACGAAGACACCTCGGCGCCCAGTTGGCCACATGTGCACGTCGAAGTGATCGACCCGTCGATCCCCGACATTCCCGGCAATGGCTCCGGCTGCTAGTCCTGTCACTCACTGCGCGAAGATAAACGCTTTCCATGGTGGTTCCTGGTTTCAAATAGGGTATATTGGCCCTATAATTGCGAAACAACACAAACGGCGATTCGCCACAGGTCTGGGAGACACAGGACATGAACCAACGAGGACTTCGAGGATTTCTTTCATTCGTAGTCATCCTGTCGGCGGTGCTGGCCGGATCGGCCACCAAACCCGCCAACCCGGGCAGCGCCAGTTCGGAACATCAACGGATCATCGACTTCTGGACCAATGAACGGGTTGCCCAGGCGATCCCGCGAGACTTCATCAAGACCGGACCCAATCAGTACCAGTTGGCCGCTCAGCCAACCAAGGGCGGCCCGGGTTCAAATAAGCGCCCGATCACCACAACCACCACAACCCCGCCGAGTACCACAACCGCGCCCAGTACCACAACCACCGCCATCTCCACTGGTGCCGGAGCCACCACCGGATCCTCCTGGAACGGCGGTGGCAACATTGCCGACACCACTGGCAAGGTCTTGTTCGCCATGGGTAGCTCGTACTACGTGTGCTCCGCGTCGGTCGTCACCGACAACGCTTCAGATCGATCGATCGTCCTGACGGCCGGGCACTGCGTCTACGACCAGGCCACCGGCCAGTTCGCCACCATGTGGATGTACATCCCCAACTATGACGCCAAACCGGCCCGCTTGAGTACCGGCGACACGTTCTGTGGTTCGACGGTACACGGATGCTGGACTGCTACCTCACTCGTCGCCCATAGCGGTTTCACCTCACAGACCCGGTTCAACGACGCGGCCGTCCTCCACGACTTCGGGTTCGCCGTGCTTGGACTGGGTGGAAACCATTCGGGCGGTAGCGGTGACCCCAAGGTTCTCGTCGAAACGCTCGGTTCCCACCAGATCGCCTTCAACAACATCGACAGCGGGGTAGTAGACGCGTTCGGGTACCCGGCCGCCCAGAAGTACAAGGGTAACGACCTGGTGTATTGCGAGGGGCCGATCGGTTTCGATTTCCGGATGGACAATGACACCTACCGGATCGCCTGTGACATGACCGGCGGATCTTCCGGCGGACCCTGGCTGGACGATTTCTACGGGGCCGCCGGGGGGATCCTCACTTCGCTCAACTCGTACGGCTACACCGGCGACCAATCGATGTACGGACCCAAGTTCGATGCCAAGACCGAGGCCGCATACACCGCCGCCCTGACGGTGGAGGAAGACTTCAAGGTTCCTCCGACAACTACGACAACTAGTCCCTAAGCGTGGTTGTCGGGCGTCGCGTGCCAATATAGGGGCATGCGTCAGCAGTCACTGCAATTCAGGCGTTGGGACCATGCGGTAGCCGCATTGTTCTTCATGGCGTTGTTCACGCTATCACTGGTCGGCGAAATCTCGGCTGGTGCCTGGGACGCCGTCGGGCCGCCGAGCATCGCGCTCGTCATCGCCATCATCATGTTTCGCCGCCGACCTGGTGTGATCCTCCGATCCGATGAATTGGTGGTGTTCAGCGACTGGTACATGAAACAAACATACGAGTATCGCGCCATTGAACGGATCGATGTCACCGAGGGCTCCTGGGTCAATCCCGTCATGCTGATTACCAAGGACGGAGCCGAGCGCCGAATGCCGATGCTCGGCCTTGGGAAACGACCCAATCGCTATGAACGAAAGATGATCGACGCACTCACAGAAGTCGTCCCGGTCACCTGGAACCAGGCCGATCGCTAATCAACGCCCTGGAATGGCGATTCGCTTTTCGTACCAGCGGAGCAACAGGCTGAGTGACAGGGTCAGGGTGACGTAAATAACCACCAGTACGAAAAACCCCTCCCGGAACCGGAACGTTGAGCCCGTATACAAGCGGGCCATCTGGGTGATTTCCCGGACTGCCAGAACCGTCGCCAAAGAGGTGTCCTTCATGAGCGAGATCAGGTCATTGCCCAGCGCCGGCAGCATGTTGCGGACCGCCTGGGGCAGGACCACCTTGCGCATGATCGCCCCTTCGGAAAGGCCGACCGCCCGACCAGCTTCAGTCTGAGCCCTTGGGACGGACTGGATTCCGGCTCGAAAGACCTCGGCAATAAATGCCGCATAGAACAGTGATAGGGCCGCAATCATCCGGATGATCGGGCTGATCGACCGACTTTCGATGTGGATGAGGTCGGCGAAATCCGGGGCCAACACAAAAGCCACCACAAAGATAAAAACGATCATCGGGATGCCCCGGATGAGTTCGATGTACAGCTGTGAGAAGTTGCGAAGGGCAGACTTGACCACCGAACGATTCCCCTGATCTGCGTCTGACAGGCCGGCAATGCGGCCCAAACCGATCAGGAGGCCCAGCACCGTGGCGATGACAAACGACCCGAGGGTCAGGGTCAGCGTCACAATGATGCCCCTGGCCCAGACGAATGCGCTTCCGACAACGACCTCGTCAACAACGACATCGTCGAACATCGGCCACGGGAAAATGTTCCGGAACGCCTCGTTGTAGTTGGGGTTGACGACCACCGCCGTACCCATGGCAATGATGATGGCAAGGATGCCAACGAGCCACCATGGGAAATCGTGCGAGTCGAAATCGATGAGGGCCTTTGGCCCAGGGGCCGGAGGGTTTACGGTTGGCTTGTTGTCCACTGGTGCTTCCTTAAACGAAAGATGCGCCGGGTGCAGGCCCGGCGCATCTTATCCAGCTAAACGTCGCGATGACCCGGTTCAGCCCTCAATATCGTCGTACGTAATAGAGAAAGCGTCAGTAAAGTATTTCAAACCGAGCTCTTCAAGGGTTCCATTGTCCTTCAGAACCGCCAGCGCCTGGTTAACCGCATCCACCAATTCCGAATCCAGCGGATAAATGAAACCGAGGGGATCAGACTGCAATGCGCCGTCCAGGGTGACGATCGACTCGGCGTTTTCACCTACATAGCCGAGACCGGCTGCGTCGTCGATGATGACGGCATCCACATCACCGCCAATGAGAGCCTGAATCGCCAGGCCGAACTGGTCGTATGCCCGGACCCGACCCTCGTCCACCAGGCTGATCGCCAGCTCGTAGTTGGTGGTACCAACCTGGGTCCCGATAATCGCATCGCTGGCGATAAGGGCATCGGCGTCAGCGTATCGATCGTCATCAAGACCGACGATGAACCTCTGCTGCACGACCATGTACGGGTCCGAGAAGGCCACTATCTCCTTGCGGTCATCGGTGATCGAAATGCCGTCGGCAGCCGTATCGAGTTCGCTGTTCGCCACCTGGTCGATCACCGCCGGCCAAGCGGCCTCCACAAACACCGGTTCGCAGTTGAGCAGCTCACAGATCGCTCGCCAGGCGTCGTAGTCCCAGCCTTGACCTTCGGTTTCCCCTACGGGAATGTAGTTGAAGGGCAAATAGGCATTCTCGACACCGACCGCGACCTCAATACCGCCCAGGTCCGGTAGCGATACCTCTTCCTCAGGAAAGAGGTCGTCATAGGTGACCGTAAAGCTGTCCGAGAAGAAGATCCGGCCAATCGACTCGAGCGTGCCGTTTTCCCTCAGCACGCCAAGCGCGTAGTTGACCGGGTCCACGAGATCCGAACCGAGCGGGTAGATGAATCCAAGCGGATCTGATTGCAGAGCCCCATCGAGAGTTCTGATGGATTCTGCGTTCTCACCGATATAGCCGAGACCAGCTGCGTCGTCGATGATGACGGCATCCACGTCACCGCTAATGAGCGCTTGAATGGCCAAGCCGAACTGGTCGAAGGCCTGGACACGACCTTCATCGATGAGGCTGATAGCCAGCTCATAGTTGGTCGTTCCAACCTGTGTGGCCACGACGGCATCACTGGCAATCAGCGCATCAGCATCGGCAAAACGATCATCGTCAAGGCCGACGATGAACTTCTGCTGAACAACCATGTAGGGATCGGAAAACGCGACGATCTCTTTTCGATCATCGGTGATCGAAATCCCGTCGGCGGCCGTATCGAGTTCGCCAGCGGCGACCTGATCGATAACCTGCGGCCAACCGGCTTCAACGAACGTAGGAACACAGTTGATCAGGTCACAGATCGCACGCCATGCGTCGTAGTCCCAACCCTCGCCCTCCGTCTCGCCGGGTAGAACGTAGTTGAAAGGCAGGTAGGCGTTTTCGACACCGACCGTAACCTCGCGACCACCAAGGTCGAACCCACCGTCCGAGACAGTCGTCTCCGTGGGGGTGTCAGC
>CAJQPD010000242.1 GCA_905480085.1 uncultured Acidimicrobiia bacterium | reverse complement strand
GCAGCGGGAACGAGAAGTCTCCGTCGGCCGCGGGAACGAATTCGAACTCGTCTCCATCGGCGGTGAGGAGCGTAAACGTGTCAACCGTCAAAAGATCCCCTTGATAATCGACGACAACGCCAACCACGGAGGTGCCACCGTTGTCGCCGCACGCGAGGAGCAACACCGCCGCCAGCACCAGGACGGCTATTCGGGTCAACCCGCCGCCTCGATCGCGGTAACCAACTCATCCGCGTTGATCGCTCCTTCGAAAGCCGATGAAACAACCCCGTCGCCATCCATCACGAAAACCCAGGGTTCGGATGGGAGGCCCCATTCCAAGATGGCGGGAGCCAGCTCGAGCTCTTCGCCGGCTTGGGCATCAAGATTGGTATAGACCTCGACATGGACAAATTCGACATTTTCGAAATCTGAAGCCACGCCATCGACAACATCGAGCATCGGACCGCAGGCGGCCGACGTGCAGAGGGCCGGTGTCGCGAAAACGACTACGACCGGCGTTCCATTACCGATGACATCGGCAAGAGATGCTTCATAGAACCTCGGGTTGGGCGTTGGATCAGATGAGATCTCGGCAAGGTCGAACTCGGCACCCGTTGGTGTCGTGGAGCGGGGCGCACCAACTCCCGCCACCGGAATCACGGCTGCGTCGACGATCTGCACCGCAGCCGCGTCGGACGGTTCGAAGCCATCGGCAATCACCACGACTCCCCAGACTCCCGTCGTCGGTACATTCATCTGCGCTACATAAAGGCCCCGTGCGTCAGGGACAGTCCAAACGAACGCAGCTGCAACCGTACTCACGACCTCGCCTGTCTCTGGACTGAGCAGCTGGACTTCCGCCTCGATGTTGGGGGCGGCGATCGGACTTCCGCCCTGATCGATGAGCGTCAGGAGCAACCTCACCTCACCGGGAACCAGCGTGCCAGGTGAATTAACCACGATCGCCAAGGGCGCACCGATTGACCCCTCGCTGGGCGAAACGTCTACATGAATCGTCGGAGAGGTC
Source organism: uncultured Acidimicrobiia bacterium (assembly GCA_905480085.1). Lineage (GTDB taxonomy): Bacteria > Actinomycetota > Acidimicrobiia > Spongiisociales > JAENVV01 > JAENVV01. Next base: position 8,505 of record CAJQPD010000242.1, on the reverse strand, counting down.
TCTTGAGCCGGCTGGCCGCCGCACGCCCCAGCGAGCATTGCAAGAACGACCATACCGATCACCGAACGCCAGATAGACCTCATTCGGTAATCCGCTGCCGGATCACCAACGCGACCCCCACCTGGGCAATGCCAAGCTTCTCAAACGGCGGTCGTAGGTAGGTCCTCACTGTGGATTCGCACTGATCGAGAGTTGAGGCGATCGATTTGGTGGATGGGCCATGGGTCGGGAGGGGTCTGATGAAGCTCATGTCCGACTGAAGATAGCGGTAGTCATCGACGAAGCACACATTGCTCAGGGCGTGGCACAGTCTCAAGCGACGCCGCGACCTTCGTCCACACCCAAGATCAACATCCCTTCCTCCAACCGGTGGCAAGACCTGTCCCTTGTCACCTGCGACCGATCGACAATCAACGTACCAGACCCACCTGGACGGTCATCGCCGATGGCCCTGCACCCCAGCAACGAATGGGTCCCACGGCACCGCTGATTCGATGAACAGCCCGGTTGAAAGCGGCTTTGTGCCCTACCGGGTCACCAGCTCGTTCGATACGGTCGACTTCATGTTGTCTTTCGTTGGCCTTACCAAACGGTACGGAGACGTTGTTGCGCTCGACCAAGCAACCTTCGAGTCGCCGGCCGGTCGGATCGTCGGGTTCCTCGGACCGAACGGAGCAGGCAAGACGACCGCCATGCGATGCGTGTTCGGTCTGGCCCAACCGGACGAGGGAACGGTTACCTGGGACGGCCGACCGGTGGACGAGGCAGATCGACTCACGTTCGGGTACATGCCTGAAGAACGCGGGATGTATCCGAAGATGCGCCTCAGCAACCAGCTCGTCTATTTTGGTCGGCTGGCAGGGCTCAGCGCGAGTGACGCCAACGAGCAGTCCGGCTACTGGCTGAGCCGCTTCGGGCTGGCTGACCGGGCTGGCTCGAAAGTCGACGACTTGTCCCACGGCAACCAGCAGCGCATGCAGTTGGCCGTTGCCGTTGTCGGCCACCCCAAATTGCTGATTCTCGATGACCCCTTCGCCGGCCTCGACCCACTCGGAGTCGAAACCATGGCCGACCTGCTCGCGGAGCTCGCCGGATCAGGGACCGGGATTCTGTTTTCGAGCCATCAGCTCGATCTCGTCGAGGATATCTGCGAAGACGTCGTCATCATCAACAAGGGCCGGGTGGTCCTGGCCGGCAACGTTGAGGCGCTGCGGTCACAGTCAGACCATGTGCGCGTCGAAGTGACGGTCGATGGCCAGCCATGGACGCCCGAGTCCCCCGAATACGTTCCTGCCAGCCGCAGCGTGAGAGGCGGCAACTTCATCATCGGCAACCACGTGACGATGGAGCAGGTGAAGGCCGAAGCGGAACGGTCCGGGTCGGTTTCTCGATTCAGCTACGGGCCTCCTCACCTCTCAGATCTGTTCCGTTCCGCGGTGAACCATGAGTAGCCTCCAGAACATCTTTCTCGTCGCGCGTCGGGACTTCGACCAGCGTATCCGCAGCCGGGTCTTTCTCGTTTCGATGGTGATCATGGCCATGCTGATCCTCGGGCTCGGGCCGCTTCTGGCATCCCAAATCGATGCGTCCAACACCGCCGACGCGATAGGCGTGATCGGACAGCCACCATATGCAGCCGAGCTGGAGGGCTCCGCTGGCGCCCTGGGGATCCACATCAAAGTTGTATCTGTCCCCACGCGTTCCGAAGGCGAAACCATGCTCGCTGACGGCGATTTGGACGTCCTACTCGACGGAGACGTGACCATCTGGCAACGATCCATAAGCCCGTACGTGAACGCCGTCGTGATCGGCGCCGTACAAGCCGCCGCACAGCAGGAAGCCATCAGCACGCTAGGCCTGACAAACGAGGAGGCCATGTCGCTGCTGGCTCCAACTCTGCCGGAGAATGTTGTGCTGGAGCCCCCCGAAGACGATGCCGCCACTCGTCAGGGGCTCGCCTACCTGGGCGTGGTTGTTCTATTCATGGCAGTTGTCCTGTCAGGACAATTCGTACTCCTCGGGGTCATGGAAGAAAAGTCGAGCCGCGTGGCCGAAGTCGTCCTGGCCAGGGTTCGCCCTATGCAATTACTGACCGGCAAAGTGATCGGCATCGGAACCCTCGGCCTGCTCCAACTCTCGGTTCTCGGTGGCTCCTTGTTTGCTCTGACGAAGGTCGTCGACGTTGAAGCTATTCCCGGGCTCGGGACCTGGACCGGGCAGATGATCGGCTCGCTCATCCTGTGGTTCCTGCTCGGATACGCCATGTACAGCGTGCTGTTCGCAGCCGCAGGCTCCTTGGTCACCCGCCAGGAAGACGTTCAATCGGTGTCGTGGATTCCGATGTTGGGACTTCTCCCCGGCTACTTCATTGCATTGATAGCCAGCGAAGATCCCGATTCCACGCTGACTACGATTGCGTCAATCTTTCCCATTTCGGCACCGATGGTCATGCCGGTGCGGGCGGCCGGCGGCAACGTACCCGGATGGCAGTACGCCCTGGCGATCGGGCTTTGTATCGTGACCGCCTACCTCCTCATGAGGTTGGCGGGCCGAATATACCGGGGCAGCATGCTGAGGACTTCCAAGACAAAGATCCGTGACGCCTGGCGGGCCGCCGGTCCGAAGCAGTCCCGATAGAGAGTCTTGGACTAGCGGTCTTCGGGAGCCTCGTCGTAATAATCGAGTCGCTCGATCGGCATGACAATCGCCGTCAACATATTCATGATGTGCGCGGTGATCCGCTTCAGGTACCGGTAATAGAGCGCCCGGGCAACAGCCTGATCGGCCGTGCCTTCGGACCGGAAGGCGGCTTTGATCTTCTGGTCATAATCCAATAGGAAGCCATCCGCTTTGTCTATCAGTTTCTGAGCCTGCGCTTCGTCCTGGGAGGCAAACGTCGCCGCGGCATCGTCGATCAACTGCCCGACCGCATCACGATACGACAGAAGCTCATCGTGATCCTCGGCGAGTTCAAAGTTGGCGCCGTACCTCGCAAGGTCGTACATGTTCTTGGCATAGTCACCTACGCGTTCAGCATCTTTGACGATGCTCATGTAGGCGAGGACGGCAGGCAGATCGGCGGCCGTAACCGCCGAGTGCATCATGAGAGACCGACGGACTCTTTGCTGAGCCGTGTTGATCTCCTGGTCGGTCGATCGCACCGTCTGTTTGGTCGCTTTGCTCTTGCCACCGCCAAAGACAGCGCCGGTCGCTGCGTCGAAGACAGTCCGGCCATCCCCGAGCATGCTGACCAGGGTTCCTTTGACTTCATCGAGGGTTGATCCGCCGCGTCCGCGGAAAAATGCCATCACCATGGTTTATCTCCTATGTCAGAACAATGATACCGAGGAAGGGCACAAGAACGAACACACCAAACGTGTAGGCAAGGGCCAACGACGTACGTTTCACAGCCAGATTGGCGAGCGCTTCAGCCAGCACAACAGGGATATACCGCAGCTTCGGCCACGGATAAATCAGCAAGATACCAAGTACGTTGAAGAGCGTATGTGTGAATGCAATGGTGAGTGCGTCCACGGAACCGGCCGCCATGGCGGCCAGAAGCGCCGTGATCGTGGTACCGATGTTGGCCCCGAGCGTGATGGGGTATGCGTTGCGAATCAGGAGCAAGCCGGACGCCACCAGCGGGATGAGGATCGACGTTGTGATACTCGACGACTGAACCGCGATCGTCACCAGCATTCCAACGATGATGCCGATCGTGCCCGACTTCGCCAGCACCGCGTTGAGAGAGGCTTCGATGCGATCGGCGACCAACATACGCATGTTCTTGGTAATGAACGTCAGGGTGATGAAGATCACCGCGATGGCAGCGGCAATCAACACCACCGCAGCAGCCACGTCGCTTCCGATAATTGCTTCGATCCCACTGCTGGCCAGCTTGGCCAGCCAACCGACAGCTTCCTTGATGGGACTGTCGAAGGACCCACCGAGCTCGCCCCCGACAAATAGGCCGGCGATCCATGAGGCTCCGGCATGCAGAAACCCGGTCAAGACCTCCAGCGGCAACAGGATGATGACGACGATGACATTGAAGAAGTCGTGCATCGTGGCCGCCGCAAACGCCAGCCGGAATTGCTCGCTACGCCGGGCATTGGTGAGGGACACCAGCGTGTTGGTGACCGTCGTACCGATGTTGGCACCCATGATCATGGGAACCGCAGCTTCGACGCCCACCACGCCACTGGCGACGAGCCCGACAATCGTAGCGGTGGTGACCGATGACGACTGCACCAGAACGGTGGCGAGAATCCCGACGAACAGGCCGGCCAGCGGATTGGACACACTGGCGAACAACGGATCGGTGTAGTCAGAACCGATGCCCTTGATGCCCGACTCGAGCATTTTGACACCGACCAGGAATGCATACAGAAGAGCTACAACAAGAAGAGCTCTAACCGGGGAAGGAAGTCCTGAGGTTCGGGTTGTTAAGGGCTGATCTGGTGACGCCACCAAAAGTCCGTTCCGTACGTGTCCGCAGTCGGTGGCACTTTACACGGATTCGGCGGCCTCGCCGCCAGAAGAACGTGAACGGCGCGACCGACTCCTCGCGATGACTTGCGAATACCCGACACGATGATCTACCGACTCGATCCCACCAGCACCCGGGCAACGTCCCGTAGAAAGGCCGCGGCCGGGGCGCCATCGACGAAGGCATGATCGAAGGTGAGCGATAACACCATCTGATGGCTAGCCACCACTCCACCGCCCGCATCGAACGCTGGCACCGTTCGCATGGCACCAACGCCAAGAATCGCCACCTGGGGTAAGTTGATGACGGGAGTAAACCCGTCAACCCCGTAGCTGCCGAGGTTGGTCACGGTGAACGTTCCACCCTCGTAGTCGGCGGCGTCAAGTGTCTTGCTCACCGCACGATCGGCCAAGCCGCGAATCGTCTCAGCCAGGGCCTCGATCGATTGGGCGGCCGGGTCCGCCACAACAGGAGCGACCAGACCTTCATCGGTCTGGATCGCCACGGCCACATTGGCCCGGTCGGCCGATGTAAAAGCGTCGCCGTTCCTCGTCCCGTTGAGTTGAGGATGGTCGGCCAAGACCGAGGCGGCCGCCTTGACTACCCGGGCAGTGATACTGCGTGGAGCGAGCGTTCCAAAATCAACCGTTGTGAACAAGGTCACCGGCGCCGTCGACGTGTGACTGCGACGCATGTTGCGGGCAATCACCGCCCGGAGACCGCTGAACCCTCCCGCGCCAACGGCCAAGCCCTGGACATCCCCCTCGGTGATCCGTCCCTCCGGACCGGACCCGGCCACTCCGTCCAGTTCAACACCGAGTTCGCGAGCCAGTCGCTTGGCAGCAGGCGACGCCTTGATCGGGGGAGCCAGGTTTGACGATTCGACCGGTGCGGCCACCGCGGCCGTCGACGCCACCGGAACCGTGTCGACTATCTGACAGATGGCATGATCTTGTGGAACCGGGTCGCCAATGGCGACCCGGTTCACGACATATCCGTCAGCTATTGCCAGGACCTCCGAGGCAACCTTCTCAGCCTGCACTTCGGCGATGAGTTGCCCGCTGCTACACGCCTGGCCCTCGTCGACGAACCAGGCCGTAATGACGGCCTCCTCGCCAGCCTCGGTGATCACCGGCATCAGAACATCGACGGCCATGGCTCAGCCCGACACCATTTCGGTGACTGCGGCGACGATCCGATCAACCGACGGCAACGTCCAGGTTTCCAGAGGGTGGCTGTACGGAATCGGAATATCCGGCGTTGCCACCCGCACCGGTGGGGCATCGAGATAGTCAAACGCCCCTTGCACGGCCGTCGTGATGACTTCACCGCTCATGCCGAAGCTCTGATAGTCCTCGTCGACGACCAGTAGACGGTGGGTCTTCTGAACGCTCGCCACGATCGCCTCCCGGTCGAGAGGGACGAGGGACCGCAAGTCGATGATTTCGGCTGAGACACCATCCGCCTCGAGGAGGGCGGCGGCGTCAAGAGCCTTATGCACCGACAAACCGACCGTGACGATCGTCACGTCGGTACCTTCGCGAGCCACCCGGGCCTTTCCGATCGGCACCGTGTATGACTCCTCGGGAACCGGTCCGGTGGCGTGTGGATTGTTGACCATCCACCCCAAGCCAAGAGCACCCTTGTGGAACATATACATGACAGGGTTGTCGTCCCGGATGGCCGAGATCATCAGCCCCTTGGCGTCGTAGGCACTCGACGGAACCACCACCTTGAGACCGGGTAGATGGGCGAACAGGCCCCACAGGGTCTGGGAGTGCTGCCCCGCATCCGAATAGCCGCCGCCCACCGCGGTGGTCAGCACGGCCGGCACCTTGATGTTGCCGCCACTGAAGTAGTGGATTTTGGCCATATTGTTGTAGATCTGATCCATGCATACGCCAAAGAAATCGACAAACATCAACTCGACGATCGGTCGCATACCGTTGATGGCCGCGCCGACCGCCGCGCCGATGAAGCCTGTCTCGGAGATGGGCGTGTCGATGACCCGCTCCGGCCCGTACTTATCAAGCAAGCCTTCGGTTGCGCCGAAGATTCCGCCGTAAACGCCTACGTCTTCACCCATGACGAACACGCTCGGGTCGACCGCCATTTCCTGGGCGATCCCCTCGGCGATCGCTTTTTGCATAGTCAGTTTTCGATCTGTCATCGTTGTCATGTCACTCGTCCTTTCTATGCAAACACGTGATTGAGGGCGGCTTCGGGGGCCGGATAGGGACTGGCCAACGCAAAGTCAATGGCTGCCTCGACCGTGGCGTATTCCTTTTCTTTGATGGCTGCCTGCTCCGCTTCGGACAGGACGCCTTCCTCGACGAGTCGCTTGCCGAACGCCACCAACGGGTCGCGCACGTTCATGTCCTCTTTGAATTCATCTGATCGATACGCGTCGGCGTCTCCTTCGAAATGGCCCCACAGACGGTCGGTTTTGATCTCGATGAGGCTCGGGCCATCGCCCCGCCGGGCCCGGTCCATGGCCGCACCCATCACCTCGTACACGGCCACCGGATCGTTCTCGGGAACGAGGACGCCGGGGATGCCGTAGGCAGAGGCCCGATCACTGTTATCGGGAATGGCCGTCGATGACGCCTTGGGAACCGAAATGGCGTAGGCGTTGTCTTCGCAGATGAAGACGACCGGTAGCTTCCATAGGGCCGCCAGGTTTAGCGACTCGTGGAATGCCCCCTGGTTGGCGGCTCCTTCACCGAAGTACGACAACGCAATATTGCCGGTGCCGCGGGCTTTGAAAGCCATGGCAGCTCCGACCGCTACTGGCATGCCCTCTCCGATGATCCCCGAACAACCAAAATTCGGCTCCACCGAAAACAGGTGCATATGTCCACCTTTGCCCTGCCCCAGCCCGGTTTCCCGACCGAAGATCTCGGCGGCCATCTTGTTGAGATCCACCCCCTGGGCGATGGCCACATGGTGGGGTCGATGGGTGGCCGTGATGGCATCGCCGGGATGCAGATGGGGTCGCATCCCCACCGCTACGGGTTCTTGCCCGGCGGCAAGATGCATTTCGCCAGGGATAAGCCCTGCGGCGATATCAAAAGCGGGAAGCTTGTCTGCGAAGTACAACTCCCGGATCCGTTCCTCGAATCGACGGATCCGCACCATCGTCTCGTACATGTCGACCAGATGTGCCTTGGGGATATCCATCGGGTACCTCCTCTATCGGATTCCCAGTGGGCCGGTCAGCGACGCCGCGCCCTTCAACGTCCTAAAGGTACGCCGCCGGTCCCAGAGATGACGCCGATTCAACCGGTAGATAACGCCATTTCGAGATCGAGTACCCGCGGTCCGGCGATTACGCGCACCAGACCACCGGCGGCAGGCAATCGTCGTTCACCGTCGAGGGCGACCAGGCCGGCGGATTCCAGCAGTGGCGCCTCCGATCCCTGTGGCAGGTCATGGAAGTCCGCCACCGGAATGTCCAACACCACTCCCGGACCGAACACCGCCCGAACGACTGCCGAACCCCCAAACGCAATCCGTCGGGCATAGCCTTCGGCAAGCGGTCCCAATGCTGCGCATATCGAAGCGATCCCTACCGCGGTCCGCCGCGAAGATGTGACGAAAGCTTCGACCAGTTGATCGGGGCTCACGATGGCGCCCGCCCCCACCCAGTGGTCTCGCACGACAACCGCGTCGATCACCGCTACCGCGTCGCCCCGGGTGGTCTGCACGGCGATCGCCGTCGTTGGAACAAAGGCCCGCCCATCACCGGCCACCGCCAGCGCGGTGGCGAGGCCGACCACCGTTGGTTCGTCGGTCAGGGCGAACGCATTGTTGGTGCCCGCCGCCACCGGTACCAAAGGTGCCTGCGGCCAACCTTCTGCAGCAGCTCGGACCGTGCCATCTCCTCCGACCGTCACCAACGCTCGGGCACCAGACGCTTTGAGCATGGCTGCACCAAGTCTCGTATCCGCTTCGCTGCCTTCCACCGCAAGATCGAGATACCCGACCGGAGCTCCTCGATCCCCGGCCAAACGGAC
>CAJQPD010000241.1 GCA_905480085.1 uncultured Acidimicrobiia bacterium | reverse complement strand
ACTGCAATTGGGGCAGGCCCCCTCGGAGTTGGAACTGAACAGTGCCGGCTTCACACCGTTCGCTTTGGCGAACGTTTTGCGGATGTGGTCGAGCATTCCGGTGTACGTGGCCGGGTTGCTTCGTCGGGATCCCCGGATCGGAGCCTGGTCGAACGACACGACGCCTTCGCGGTCTGATACCGAACCGTGGATGAGCGAACTCTTGCCCGAGCCTGCCACCCCGGTGATGACGACCAATACGCCGAGCGGGACGTCCACGTCGACGTTTTGGAGGTTGTGGGTACTGGCGCCTCGGATCTCAATCACTCCCGACGGCGTTCGTAGGCTGTTTTTGAGCGAGCCCCGGTCGTCCAGATGCTTTCCAGTGAGGGTGCCGCTTCCTCGCAAGCCCGCGACCGTGCCTTCGAACACGACCTCGCCGCCACCGGTCCCCGCCCCTGGCCCGAGATCGACGACGTGGTCGGCGATCTCGATCACCTCCGGTTCGTGCTCGACGACCAGCACGGTGTTGCCCTTGTCTCGTAACTGCCGGAGCAGAACGTTCATCCGCTGGACGTCGTGGGGGTGAAGGCCAACGGTTGGCTCATCGAATACGTAGGTCACGTCGGTGAGCGACGATCCGAGGTGGCGGATCATCTTGGTGCGCTGCGCCTCACCTCCGGACAGCGTGCCCGGTGCCCGATCGAGCGATAGGTAGCCAAGCCCGATTTCGGTGAATGCGTCGAGAGTTTGCTGCAACGCCTCGAGGAGTGGTTCTACTGATGGCTCTTTGAGGTCGCGGGTCCAGGCGGCGAGGTCGCTGATCTGCATTTTGCAGGCGTCGGCGATGTTGATGCCCTTGATTCGTGATGACCGGGCGGCTTCGGTGAGCCGGGTGCCTTCGCAGTCGGGACAGGTCCCGAACGTCACCACTCGCTCCACGAATTCCCGGATGTGTGGTTGGAGGGAGTCGGTGTCCTTGGACAGCATCGACTTCTGGATTCTTGGGATAAGCCCTTCGTAGGTCAGGTTGATGCCCTCGACCTTGATCTTGGTGGGTTCTTTGTGGAGGAGGTCGTTGAGTTCCTTTTTGGTGAACTTGCCGATCGGCTTGTCCATGTCGAAGAAGCCACTGCCGCGGAAGATGCGGCCGTACCAGCCGTCCATGCTGTACCCGGGGATCGTCAGCGCTCCCTCGTCGAGCGATCTGGTCTCGTCGTACAGTTGCGTCAGGTCGAAGTCCGATACCGAGCCCCGCCCCTCACAACGAGGACACATCCCGCCAACGACACTGAACGTCTTCTTCTCGGCTTTCTGGTTGCCCTTCTTCAACGAACCGACTCCGGTGACCGACGGAACGTTGAAAGCGAAGGCCTTGGGGGAGCCGACGTGCGGTTGGCCGAGCCGGCTGAAAAGGATCCGCAGCATGGCATTGGCGTCGGTGGCCGTGCCGACGGTGGACCGGGGGTCCGAGCCCATGCGTTGTTGATCGACGATGATCGCCGTCGTCAGCCCGTCGAGAACGTCGACCTCGGGGCGGGCCATCGTTGGCATGAAGCTCTGGACGAAGGCGCTGTATGTCTCGTTGATCATCCGCTGGGACTCGGCGGCGATCGTGCCGAATACCAGTGAGCTTTTTCCCGAGCCGGAAACGCCGGTGAACACGGTCAGTCGGCGCTTGGGGATCTCGACGCTGACGTCCTTCAGGTTGTTGACCCGCGCACCCTGGACGCGGATGAGATCATGGGTGTCGGCGGGGTGCATCAGTCTTCGGGAAGCGCCGCAAAGTCGCGCTTGGTGTCTTTATACCAACCCATTCCTTTGATGGGGTGCTTCCATCTCCCCTTCATGGCATCCAGGGCACTCTGGTGGGCTTCGTCGCCAGCCGCGACGATCTCTTTGAGATGTGTGTCTTGTGCCTGGATGATTTCGTCGGCGGTCTCGCGGCGGAGTTCCAAATCGCAGGCTCCACCCAGTTGTCTACAGGTCATTGTTTTCATAAGTCTCTCTTCGGTTCAGGCGGCTCGGTTGTCGAGAATGGCAGGCTTTCGCAGTGCGGACAAGGGTACCTGCGGACGGACACACGAGCCGTGAGATCTGGGTACCGACCCCCAACCCCGAAGAGTCAGCGTGTGTGATCCTCCTGCAAGAGATCTGTGATCGCCAGGTTGAGTCGTTTGGCGCGCTGCATGCTCGTGACGATGCTCGTGGCAAGGATTACGACGATAACGGCGAGCGATAAGTAAGTGTCCAGGTGGTACCAGTGTGAGATTGTCATTTTGATTCCGACGAAAATAAGTATGCCGCCGAGGGCGTGCGACAGGTAGTGGAAGCGTTCTCTGGCGTTGGCGAGAAGAAAGTACATAGCTCGTAGACCGAGGATGGCGAAGGCGTTCGAAGCGAACACGAGGAACGGTTCGTTCGAAACCGCCAAAATGGCGGGTACCGAGTCGACTGCGAAGATGACGTCGGTGACTTCGACGACAAACAGTGCTGCTAGCAGGGGCGTCGCGGCAAGTCGTCCGTCGACCTTCGAGAAGAACCTCTGTCCATCGAGATGTTCGGTCACCGGCATGATCTTGCGCAGAAGACCGAGACCTCTCGTGGCCTCCGATTGGACCTCGTCGGCCCGGTGGCGGATGATCTTGGCCCCGGTGAAGATCAGGAATCCCCCGAAGACGAGCAGAATCCACCAGAGGCGGCCGATCAGAGCGGTGCCGAGGAGGATGAAGATTGCTCGGAGGGTCAACGCACCGAAGATGCCCCAGAACAGGACACGATGCTGGTATTTGAGGGGGATCGAGAGGGTGGCGAACAGCATCGACCATACGAATACGTTGTCGACGCTGAGCGATTTTTCGATGAGGTAGCCACTGAGGTACTCGCCGAATGCGTCGGCGCCGTACGCCAGGGCGATTATTCCTGAGAACGTCAGTCCGCATGTCACCCAGACGATCGACTCGATGAGTGCCTCTCGAGGGGTAGGCGCGTGAGCTTCGCGATGGCGGTAGAGGTCGATCGCCAGCAGGGCGACTATCAATATCAGTAGCCCGACCCACGCTGCGAGTGAAACATCAAGATCGACGAACTGGGAACGGTCGGTGGGCACAGCTAAGAGTGTCAACGGGAGCCTTTCGAATACTCGAACACATTGCCGTCGAAAGTCTGGCTACCGTCTTAAGCGACAGTCGGGCGGCCGGGCAGCGAACTGCCGTATTGACGAACCGGTCCCGTGGGGCTACTCCCCTCCAACCCGCACAGTATCGCCGATCCAAGATCCTTCCGCAAGGATCAATTACACGAACGGCTGGTCAGCAAAGCGCTACGGATCGGCTTAGGACCCCACGCCAGAAATACACTCGGAAAGTGGGCGTGATCCCCGTTGCACTTCTTCTAGAGGTCGGAGGGTGGGTGCATCTGACGCTCCAACCCCTTTCCAGCCTCCCGTGAGCGATCAGAACCGTAATGATCCCCAACCCTCGATAGCGTCGGGGTTGTGTCCGCACAACTGACGCCGGCTCGACAATGGCGGTGACACGGAGTTCAGGGCCGTAGTTCCAGTATTCCAGTCCGGGGAAGGACGCTCGGCCGGTAGCCGGCAAGGGACTCTCGGGATGGGTTCTGAATAGTTCATCGCCGTTTTAACCCAATGCGACCATCCGGCGGCCGGTTCCATCTGTCGGACCGGTCGCAAAGTTCGGACATGCGACGACGGTAATCCCTAACCGGAGGGTTGTGGAGGGATTCTCGGGGGTAGCGCGCATTAGGCAGCCGACCCGGTCATCGATGGCGCTGAAGCTGGTGGGGCGATGGTTGCGTCATGGTGAGTCGTCCTATTCGCTGGCGCGGACGACTTAGCCCTGCAACATAGGGAAGCCCCGGGATAACCGGGGCTTCCCTATGTCTGTATGACTGTTTGATCAGCTGTCGATGAGGCCGTTCTCAATCAGGAAATCGTGGGCGATCACATCGGCGTCTTCGGGTGCGAAGAAGCGCTCGTTCATTGCGATGAGTTGGTCGGTGGTGATTGCTGCACTGATCTTGTTGATCAGATCTGTCAGCTCACTTCCGTACTCGTCGAGGATTGCCTGGCTGACAACCGGAACGATGTTCTCGGCGGGTTGCAGACCAAGGTCGTCATCAAGGGCGAGGAAGTCATCGATGAACAGGTAGGTCGTGAAGAACAAACCCGCATCGATCTCTCCGCCGTTGAGGGCCGCCACCGTCAGGGGTCCACCGGCGTCAAGCGCTTTGAACTCGCTGATATTGAGACCGTACACACTCTCAAGTCCGAGTTGGCAGCGCGGCCGTTCGGGGCATTCGGGCGGTCCGCCCAGCACAAAGTCCTCGACCTTGGAAAGATCCGAGACCTTGGACAAGCCGAGTTCGTCGGCCAGGGCCTTCGTGACAACAAACGTGTTCTTGTCTTCGGCTGGAGCCAGATCGAGAACCGCCACACCGGCAGGTTCGTAAGCAGCAATCAATAGGTCGCGGGTAGCGGCCGCGTCTGCAGACGGTTCAATCCCAAAACCTGCCTCAAGGCCACTACCAACGTATTCGGGCACGAAATGCACCTCGCCGCTTTCCAGCGCCGGCTTCAACACCTCGCGTGGGCCGACTTGCACCTGATGGTTGACCGGGTATCCGTTGGCCATGAGTGCCTGGGCGTAGATTTCTCCGACGATCTCACTCTCGCCGAATGCGAATGAGGCGATCTCGATCGTAGTGCCCGGTTCATCGACGACTGCCACCGTGGTAGTCGCGTTGACAGCGTCGTCACCCGATGCACAAGCGCTGAGCACTAAGGCCAACGCCACGAACATCGCCCCAACGACGCGATTGCGGTGTTTTTCCCGCATGGGTTTCTCCCTTCCTTGGTAAGAGCATTTCAGCCTAAGCGAGCGGGCCATTTACCTGACACCGTGATGACACCAGCCGCCCACTTTTCCGCAAAAAGTGTCGATTTACCGACGGTTTCTGCCTGTCGTGCCTGTTCCTCAGGCTACTTGGACGGCGGCTTCGACGTTGCCCTCACGTGCAGCGTTGGCCTTCCTCAAACCGGCCGGAACGGCCCGCCGTTCGACCCATCCAAGGAACAACTGGGTAACGACGGCCAGAAGGGCTACCAGAACACCGCCGACGAAGACCTCGACGTTGTCCCCCTGGGAGAATCCGTCAATGATGTAGCGGCCCAGACCTCCCCACGCCACCAGGGCCCCCAGCGTGGCCGTGGCGACCACCTGTACGGCCGCCACCCTGACCGCCGCCAGCATGACCGGGGAAGCCAACGGCAGTTCGATACCGCTCAACACCTCCCAGCCGGTCATGCCCATCCCCAGGCCCGCTTCAACCGTATCGCGATCGACCTCGCGCACCCCGGTGTAGGTGTTGGTGAACATGGGGGGTAGGGCTAGAGCCACCAGGGCCAGGAACGTCGGCCAGAACCCGAGGCCGAGACCCAGCTTGATGCTGACCGGGAGGGCCAGAGCGACGATCGCAAACGAGGGCACCGCTCGGCCGATGTTGACAATCGAGACTGCAAAGAAACCGCCCCGACCGGTGTGTCCGAGGAACAGGGCAGGTGGGATAGCGATAAGGCTGGCGACGGCCATGGAAAAAGCCGACAGGCCGACATGTTCGAGGGTGCGATTGAGGATTCCCGCGTTCCCGACCCAGTTGGCTCCGTCTGCGAAGAAATGAACGACCTCGCTTAAGAACTCCATTAAACGGTGGCTTTCGCTCGAACCCAGGGGGTGAGGGCATGTTGGGCGAGTACCAGCAGGAGGTCGATCGCCACCGCCAGGGCGACCGACATGACGGCTCCGACCACGATCTCAGTAGTGAAGAACCGGCGCAATCCCTGCAGGATGAAGAACCCGAGGCCCCCCTTGCCGATGAGGGCGGCCACCGTGACGAGTCCGATCGTGGTGACCGAGGCGATCCTGATGCCGGCGATGATGACTGGTAGGGCCAGGGGGACCTCGATCTGGATCAGCAATCGCAGCCGGGTGTACCCCATCCCGATGGCGGCTTCTTTGATGGCCGGGTCGACACCATCGATCCCGGCGACGATGTTGCGGATGAGAATAAGCAGCGTGTAGCCGACCAGGCCGATTTCTGCGGTCAGTACCGACAGACCGGTGATCGGTACGAGAATTGAGAAGAGGGCCAGACTCGGGATCGTGTACAAAATGCCCGTGATCCAGGTGATCGGTGTATAGGTCTTTCGGTATCGAATTGCCAGGAGGGACAAGGCCACCGAGAGGATCAGGCCGACGCCCAGGGCGATGCCGGTAAGCACCAGATGCTCTTTGGTGGCAGCCCAGATGTCGTCAAGGTGATCGGCCACCCAATCCCACCGCACCAGGGGCTGGCCTTCTAGTTGGGCCAGGATCATTGGGTGATTTCCGCACTGATGCGTTCGGCGGTGAGCATGCCGAGGTACCGGTCGCCATCGAACACCGCCGCCACCTTCGCCCGGGTGCTGACGATGGCATCCAAGGCTTCTTTGAGAGTCGCCGACGTGGTGAGTCGGCTGATGAAGGGTCGGAGGTCATGCTCGGGCACCTGGCCGAGGTGTTCGACTTCCGTGAGGTACAACCAGCCCGCCAACGTGCCGGGCGTTCCGACTCCCACCCAGTCGACGTCATAGCGGGCGGCCACGGACCGGGCTTCTTGAGGGGAGGTTCCCGGAACTACTACCGGCCCGGGATCGAGGTCGACCGTGTGGATCTTGATGAGGGATAGGCGCTTCAGGCCCCGATCGGTGCCGAGGAACTCGGCGACGAAGTCGTTGGCAGGTTCGCGAAGAATGTCCTCGGGAGATCCGATCTGCTCGAGTACCCCTCCGACGTTGAGGATGGCCACCCGGTCACCAAGTTGAATGGCTTCGTCGATATCGTGGGTGACGAACACGATGGTTTTGCGCACCCGCGCCTGCAGATCGAGTAACTCGGCTTGCAGGCGCATGCGGACGATGGGATCGACGGCCCCGAACGGCTCGTCCATCAGTAGCACCGGTGGGTCGGCGGCCAGCGCTCTCGCCACCCCGACTCGTTGCTGTTGGCCCCCCGAGAGCTCTCCGGGATATCGATTTGCCATGTCCGCATCGAGCCCGACCAGGTCGATCAGCTCTTCTACCCGTGCAGCGATTCGGGGGCGGTCCCATCCGAGCAATCTCGGCACGGTCCCGATATTTTGGGCAATGGTGCGATGGGGAAACAGGCCGGTCTGCTGGATGACGTATCCGATCTGGCGTCTCAGCTCATGCGGTTGAGTCTCGATGGCGTTGACCCCCGCCACCCAGATGACCCCCGAACTCGGTTCGATGATCCGGTTGATCATCTTGAGGGTGGTCGTCTTTCCACAGCCCGATGGGCCAACGAGCACCAGGATCTCTCCCTCCGGGACCTCAAGAGAAAGGTCGCCCACCGCGGGAGTTCCGCTTCCTGGGAACGTCTTTGAGACGTGTTCCAGTCGAATCATGGCGTCATTGATGGGTATCTCGGTCATCAGGCCGGTCAGCCTAGGGATCAGGTTCCGTTCATGCCTGAGAATCCCACGAGCGCAGAAGGCTTGGCGTGGCGTCCGACGCAGGCAGGTCCATGGATATTGCGACCCCACTTGATGGTCGTTCGATCTCAGGTCCGGACCCGGTAGTCCCGTGTGGGTAGGGTTGGGCGGCATGAAGCACGGTCTGTTTGTTCCGAACTTTGGTGCGTTTTCCGAGCCGAAAGTATTTGCCGATCTGGCCGCTGAGGCCGAGCAGGCCGGTTGGGACGGGGTCTACATTTGGGATCACATCTTGATCGAGGACGGCACGCCGATGTGCGATCCGTGGGTGGCTATGGCGGCCGCGGCAACGGTCACCGAGACCATCCGGCTCGGTCCGATGGTCACACCGACCCCGCGCCGTCACCCGTGGAAGCTAGCCAGGGAAGTCGTCAGCCTCGATCGGCTCTCCCATGGTCGGGTCGACTTCGGCGTTGGGATCGGTCACCCGGCCGATGTTGAATTTGGCACCTTCGGCCATGAGACGGACAACCGGATCCGGGCAGACAAATTGGACGAAAGCCTTGAACTAATCACCGGGCTTTGGAGCGGACAACCGTACTCATTCGACGGGGTTCACTACCACCTCGAAGAGCGAACGTTCCTTCCCAAACCTTTTCAGGAACCACGGGTTCCGATCTGGGTGGCGGCTACCTGGCCGAACAAGCGACCGTTTAGACGAGCGGCTCAGTGGGATGGCGTATTTCCGTTGAAGGTTGGGTCGACCGGCTTTGTAGACATGTCGTACGATGACATCGCTGAATTGCTCAGCTACGTGCGGATCCACCGGACATCAGACGCGCCGTTTGAATTCGTGGCAGGCAACAACGATGCTGCTGGCCGGTCGTTGGAGGATCTGAGTGTGCTTGGCGTCACCTGGTTGTTCTATAACCTCTGGGACATGAACGCTGAGTCGCTGGCAAAGGTGCGCGGCGGTCCCTGGCGCTAGACGCTTGGGCCGTCTCCGGCTATCTCGATCACGATGGTGCCGACATGCTCCTTTCGCACAAAGGCCTCCTGCGCGGCATGGATCCGTTCGAGCGGGTAGCTGGCAGCGACCAGAGGCTTGACCTCGCCCCTTTCGATGTAGCCGATCAGGTTCGCGAACACCTCTGGTGGGAGAACCGTGGCGCCGTGCAGTGTCAGGTCGTTGAGATATAACGTGCGAACGTCGAGATCGACGATGGGTCCGCCGATGGCCCCGGCGGTGGTGTAGTGGCCTCCACGTTTGACGACTTCGAGCAGCGGGCCGAATTGTGGACCGGCAACCACATCCGCGAAAACGTCGACTTTGCCGACCGATTCAAGGACGGCTCGAGCAATGTCCTCGGTCTGGCGGGCCAGCACGACGTCAGCCCCGATCTCCTTGACCCGGTCAAGTTTGGTCTCCCCGGCAATAGCCACCACGTTGGCTCCCCTTCGTTTCGCCAGTTGGACGAGCGCACCGCCCACCCCGCCCGAAGCGCCCGTGACGAGCACCCACTGGCCTGCCGCGACCGACGCTCGGTGGAGCATGTGCTCTGCGGTGGCATAGGAGCAGGGGAAGCTTGCCAGCTCAACGTCGCTGAGGTCCGTGTCGATGACAGAGGCATTGGCCGAGGCAACCGCGACATACTCGGCGTACCCGCCGTCGAGTTCTGATCCGAGATACCGGGCCTTTTCAAGGTCGCCTCCGGGATCGCGATGCCAAGCGTCGACGATCACCCGCTGTCCAATCCGGGTCGTGTCGACGGCGTCTCCGACTGCCACGATTCGGCCCACCGGGTCGGCGCCCTGGATTCGAGGGAAGGTAAGTCCACCTCCCCACGAGCCGTCAACATTCGTGGTGCCGGTCTTACCAGTGGCGGTCGTGACCGATTTCGCATACCAACCGGTTCGTGTGTTGATGTCGGTGTTGTTCATCCCACAGGCGGTGACCTGCAAGAGGACCTGGTTCGCGGTGGGAGTGGGGACTGGCACGTCGCCTCGAACGACGATCTGGTCAAGGCCGCCGTGTCCGAGTAGGAGTGCCGCCCGCATATGAGTTGGTGGTGACATCGTGCTCCTGTCGGTACGTTGAGTGTACGGTCTGCATAAAGAGAGCCAGGCGGCCAGCTCGGCACCGGTCGCAATGGGGGTTTCTCCGTTGGGCGTGTCACCTCCTTTATCCTCGGCGAGCGGGCGGCCCGCGCCTCGGATAACCGAACGGTAGGCTCGTTGGATGAAACATCAACGAGCCGGTACTCCCGCCCTGGTTGAGGATCTCACCGACATTCCTCATCTAATCACTGCCTACTACACGACGGCGCCTGACTTGGAAGACCCGGATCAGCGAGTTGCGTTCGGGACGTCTGGTCACCGGGGTTCCAGCCTTAACGGGTCGTTCAACGAGCCCCATATCGCCGCCACGACTCAGGCGATCTGTGAATACCGGGCGAGCCAGTCCATTTCCGGGCCGCTCTTTCTTGCTCGCGACACGCACGGTCTGTCAGAGCCGGCCTGGGTCACCGCGCTCGAGGTGCTGGCTGCCAACGATGTCCACGTGTTGGTCGATGCGGCCGATCGCTACACGCCAACCCCAGCCCTGTCTCATGCCATCCTTCGCCACAATCGGGGAAAGCGTGACTCCGACAGCTCGCGGGCGGACGGGATTGTCGTAACACCGTCGCACAATCCTCCTTCCGACGGTGGCTTCAAATACAACCCTCCCCACGGCGGGCCGGCCGATTCGGACGCGACCGGTTGGATTGCCGACCGCGCCAACGAACTTCTCGGGGACGGGAACGCAGCTGTCAAGCGTGTGGCATTCGCCCGTGCTCGGGCCGCCGACACAACCGGGTCCTATGACTTCTGCGGTACCTACGTTGATGACCTCGGGTCCGTCCTCGACCTTGAGGCGGTTCGCAGGGCCGGGTTACGGATAGGAGCCGACCCGCTCGGTGGCGCCAGTGTCGACTATTGGGGGAGGATCGCCGAGCGTTATCAGCTTGATCTGGAAGTCGTCAACCCGGTTGTTGATCCCACCTGGAGATTCATGACGCTCGATTGGGACGGTGCCATCCGCATGGACTGTTCGTCTCCCGATGCCATGGCGTCGCTGATCGCAGCCAGGGACCGTTATCAGATTTCCACTGGCAACGATGTGGATGCGGATCGTCACGGCATCGTGACTCCGGACGGTGGCCTTATGAACCCGAATCACTTCCTCGCCGTCGCTATCGAGTACCTGTTCGGGTCACGAGATGGTTGGGGGAGTGAGACGGCGATCGGCAAGACGCTGGTCTCGTCATCAATGATTGATCGGGTAGCTACTGCGCTTGGACGGACGCTGGTCGAGGTGCCGGTTGGGTTCAAGTGGTTCGTTCCTGGTCTGCTGGACGGCTCGATCGGTTTTGGTGGCGAAGAGTCGGCCGGGGCTTCGTTCTTGCGCCGGGACGGCTCTGTGTGGACGACGGACAAGGACGGCATTTTGCTGGCGCTGCTGGCTTCAGAGATGCTGGCAGTCACCGGCGTGTCCCCGAGTGAGCATTATCGGCGCCTCACCGAGCAGCACGGGGATCCTGCGTACGCCAGGGTTGATGCTCCTGCCAATCGGGAGGAAAAGGCAGTTCTGGCCGGGTTGTCTCCCGACCAGGTA
>CAJQPD010000240.1 GCA_905480085.1 uncultured Acidimicrobiia bacterium | reverse complement strand
CCCTTCTTGCATCACCCCTCCGCGTGCACCGTTGGTAAACACCCCTTCGCCGAGCGCACCACCGCCGACACCCATGGCACGATGCCCCCCGCCGGCGAGGCCTACGTGGCCCGCCACGATATGCATGCCCACCGCCTTGCGCATCGGCATCTTGCTCGCAAGGCTGCGCGCCTTCGCGACCAACGTTTTGGCCCAGCTGCTCCCTCTCTTTGCGGATTTCGCGCCGGCTTTGGGCGTGGTTTTGGGCTTGGCTGTGGGTTTCGCTCGTAGTTTTGTGGGTGTTTTCACCGGGGGTTGTGCTGCCGCCGACTCGGCAGTCCCTATAGGCATAAACGACTGGCGGAGGAGGGGCGAGCTCTCGATTCGAGCCCGGGCCAGTACAGTCGGGGTCGCCACCGAAGTCCGTGGCGCCATCACCGTCGTTGTCGAAGCCGTCGTTGCACTGGGGATTTTCGATGGAGGCCGAAGAACTCGCGCAACCTGGGTCCGCCAAGTCGATCACGCCATCGCCGTCGTTGTCGATGCCATCACTGCATGCCCCTGGGACGCTCCCGGGATTGGCTGCGTCCGTACTTGATAGGGACTCGTCGTAGTTGAGCCACCCGTCTCCGTCGCGATCCAAAGCGACTCGAGTGCCCGAGCCTGGCGGCACGCAGGTGAACGTGGTGGCCTGCCCCGGAACCTGGGCGATGGTGCGCATGTCCGCCGCCGTGATCGCGAGCTCGCCTATGGCGTCTGGGATGTACGTGTTGGTGCCCGGGTCGTAGAGGGCACTGCGACCGCGGCCGTCCCGGTGCCCGTGCACCACGAGGTCGCACTCTGTCGTGACTCCGCCCAGCACCACCGACACGAACGTCGTGCCGGCGCGCTGCTCGAGCAGCGAGATCCGACTACTGACGTCTGGGAAGTTGGTGTCGTCGAGTGTGACCTGCTGCCCTACGATGGGCGCCAAGTCGGAATCGAAAGCCAGCAAGGCCTCCTCGACGTCCCGGCGCTGCGGATTGCCGCCGTTGAATCCGACACCGGGATCACCGTCAATGAGCCCCGGACTTCGGAACACGTCAGCCGTAAAAAAACGAAACAAAGTATCCGTGGCACCATCGTGAAGATAGCCAGTCCCCCGGACCTGATCGCCCGTGTGACTGCCGTCTCCGGGAAGGTTGAAGTCGACGTTCGGCTGGCCGAACATTCCCACCTTTTGGTAGAGATTCCGAAAATGGGGAATCTTGAAGATCTGGGGTTCGTTCTCGAAGCTGGAGCTCTTTCCGGTGCCGAAGAACCCTTGGCTGGGATCGTGGCGGTGACAGCCCTCGCAGGTGAAGCCGTTGGCCGAGACGCCGTCCGAGATCTGGCCGGTGCTGCCGTCGAAGAAGTCCATTCCGGCTTGCTGATCTGGCGTCAAGCTGTTGTCGAGCGAACGGACTGGGTTCGGTGGCAAAGTCACCTGCAGCGTGAACGCTGTAAAGTCAGACATATCCGCTTGCAGTCCAGGGTCCGTCGGTTGCCTCGTGTCTCCGACCAGGCCCGGCATTGCGACGATGAAGTTCATGAAAGACTGGAACTCGCTGGTGACATTGATCCCAAAGAAGCCATTCGACCGATCTCCGCGCCAATGCATGGGCCCACTGTTCGATAGTCCACGAAGGGTTTGCGTCGTCATCGGGCCCTTCATCGGATGAAAGTCACGTATCTCACCCGAACCGTTCAACTCCGAAGTATCGACTGGGAAGAACTGAAGGACGTTCTCGAAGGCGATCGGCATCGCGTTGAGGGACACCACCTCGTCCGGATTGCCGAGGTCCCAGGACAGGCTGTCGAAATCACCGAACACGTGACAGCTCGAGCACGACGCCTCGCCGTTGCTCGATGTGTTGAATGCGTCATACAGCACCGGCCGGCCGTCGAGTACCGAGTCGGGCTCGGGATTGTGCAGTGGGTAGTGGTTGAGCTCCGTGCCCGTCCCCAAGTCGACGACCGATACCGAGTTGTCGAATCTGGTGAGCACGTAGAGGTTTCCGTTGGCTTCATCGAGCGCCAAGCCTCCGGGGCCGCCACCCGAGACGGTCAAGTAGTTGGCGCTTTCGATAGTCGGATCAAAGGTGCCGTTCTCGAGAGCCGACGTCGGAATCACCCCGACCTTGCTAGATCCGAATGCCGCAACGTAGAGAGTCGCGCCGTCGGACGAAATTGCCATGTCCGTCGGCGTGGCAAGACTGTGGTCCCTTGTCCCAGGCGGCGCCGGCCTGATCGCGTAGTTGATGTGGGAGTTCAGGTGCCTAGGTGTAACGGTTGACCCCTGCAACACGGTGATCTGTGCCTGATGTAGGTTTCCCTGCACCGTCGAGCCACCGAAACTCCCTGGTCCCTCGAAGCGGGTCAGGTTCTGGGCGTCGGTATTCGATACGTACACGTTCCCGGTCGCCGGATTGACCGCCATGTTGAAGTTGATCGTTCCGACGTGTGCAAAGCTCGAAGTTTCGGCGAGGGTGGCGGCGTCGATCTCGAAGACGTCGAGATCCGGAAGGAAGAAGCGAAGGCCGTTGCTCCAGTTTCGGCCTCCTTCGTCACGCCACTCACCGGATGCGTCATCGAACTGCACTACCAGGCCAACCTCCGGTGCGTCGACGCCCTCGAAATTGGTCGAAGGCCCAGGATTGCCACCGGGGAGTCTGCCGTTGTTGAGGCCGTTCGGAGAGGAGATCCCGTCGCCGTTGCATTGGTTGCCCTCGAACCCGTCGCACACCATGCCTTCGTTCACGACGGCAGTCTGGTTGCCGGAGTGAAAGACCGCAGCGTACACCGAGGTCCCGTCGGCACTGACGGCAAGTGCACGCGGCGTATCGCCAAAGAGCTCCACGATCCT
>CAJQPD010000239.1 GCA_905480085.1 uncultured Acidimicrobiia bacterium | reverse complement strand
TTCTGCTGACGATCTCGGTGATCTGGGGATCATCGTTCTTGTGGATCGCCATCGGCCTCGACCATCTCGGGCCGGGAGTCATTGCCACGGTCCGGGTGGCACTCGGAGCGGCGTCTCTATCGACCCTACGGGCTTCCCGGGTCACGATCGACCGATCCGACTGGCTGGCTATTGCCGTCGTCGGTGTGGCCGGCAACGCCGCGCCCGCTTTGCTGTTTGCGCTGGCCGAACAGTCGGTGAGTTCGTCGATTGTCGGAATGTTGAATGCCGCAGTCGGCCTCGTGACCCTGTCGATCGCCTTCGCCATGGGCAACCGATCGATGACGCGCCGCCATGTCGCCGGTCTCACCGTCGGACTGGCCGGTGTCGGCTTGTTGGTCTGGCCGACCATGCAGGGGGCGCGGGCCGGAATCGTCGGCGTCGGCTGGGTGGCCCTGGCGTTGCTCGGATATGGTCTGACCAACAACGTCCTGCCGCCGCTTCAACAGAAATACGGGGGTATCGCAGTGATCGCCCGGGCCCAGATGATCGGCACCGTCGTCCTGCTCCCCTTCGGAGTCGCCGGCCTTGGCGAATCCACCTTCGCCTGGGGATCGGTCCTGGCGGTGCTCATCCTCGGCGTTTTCGGGACTGGAGTCGCCCGGGCCATGTATGCCACGATCCTCGGCCGGGTCGGCGCCCCCCGGGGTTCAATCGTCGCCTACATCATCCCGATCGTCGCTGTCATCCTCGGCGTTACGTTTCTCGATGAACAGGTCCAACTCATCCAACTGGCGGGTCTCGCCCTGGTTCTTGGCAGCGTATTGCTGACCTCTTCTCGCCTCAAGCAGACCTAGCTAGCGAAGCGCCGACGCCAGCTGCTGGACGCGCTAGCCGAGTTGGGCCGGATCGATGTGTAACTGCGCAGGACCGACCAATCCGGTTATCTCCGCAGGATCTTGTCCATGGCCTTCCCCTTGGCCAGTTCATCCACCAACTTGTCGAGATAGCGGATCTCGCGCATCGTGGGTTCCTCGATATCTTCGACCCTCACACCGCAGACGACGCCGGTAATAAGCGACCGGTTCGGATTCATCTTCGGCGCCTTGGCAAAGAACGTCTCGAAGTCGGCCTTCTTGTCCAACTGCGATTCCAGGCGCTTCTGGCTGTAGCCAGTCAGCCAACGGATGACTTCGTCGACCTCGGCCTTCGTCCGACCCTTCTTCTCCGCCTTGGTCACGTAGTGCGGATAGACGCTGGCAACGCTCGTGGTGTAAATCCGGTGCTTGTTATCGCTGGTTTTTGTCGCCATCGCCGGCCTCGTTCCCGTCATCGTGGTCTGGTCTCAAGCTAATGGACACCATTCGATGAGTCGCCGGCCGACGCCGTTCGGGCGGCGATTCACTCTCCGGGAGCTGGGGATCGAACTGCCCGAATCTCAAGCGCTACCCGTCCGCCGATGGCACCTGGTTTCACCTGGTTCTCTGGGGATGGAGGGCACATTTTCTGTCACAGGGTCGGGTTAGAATCGAACATATGTTCGACACATTGACTGACCCAATATCTGAACGGGTGGCTTCTGATGGGGTTCCCGCTGGGCTCGATGACATGGACCCGGGCCTGTTCCTGGCGGCCATCTTGTCGTCGATCGAGGTGGCCGATCTGTCGGGCTATGACCGGGTGGTGGTGTTGCGGGCCCACCAGAAAATGATCAACCATCACCATGCCCGCCTATATGAAGCAATGGCGTCGATCGAGGATCATTGCGCCGATCTCTTCGACGGCGACACCGAAGTCACCTACCTGGCTGCCTCAGCCGAAATCCGGTGTGCGTTGCACCTGACCCGCCGGGCCGCCGACCGGGAACTGGATCTGGCCCAGACACTCCGGCAGCGACTCCCGAAGGTGTGGGATGCCTTGGTGACGGGAACGCTGGATGTTCGGCGGGTCCGCACGATCACCGATGGCACCGATCATCTGCGGGTCGACACGGCCCGGGCCGTCGTCGACCAGATCCTTGAGGCGGCCGCCGGGTGGACCACCGGGCAAATAGCTGCCCGCCTCCGCAAACTGTGCATCGACGTCGATCCCGACGAAGCCAAAGACCGTTACCAGCAGGCCGTCGACCAACGCCACATCGAGCTGCGTCCCACCGAAGCGGGAACCGCCAACATTGGCGGCTATGACCTGCCACCCGACCAGGCCGCCCGGGTCATGTCCCGTATCAGCCGGATCGCCGAAAGCCTCCGGGTGGCCGGCGAAACCCGCACCATGGACCAACTGCGCGCCGACGTCTTCCTGGACTTGCTCGATGGCGGGAAACTCGCCAAGACCGGCAAGAGAGGCGTCGTCGATATCCACGTCGACCTCGAGACCCTCACCCGCCTATCTGAACAGCCCGGTGACCTGGCCGGATACGGTCCGGTCATCGCCGACATCGCCCGCCAGGTCGCCGAGAACCGGCAACACCAACAATGGCGCTGGAGGGTAACCGACCAAACCGGCGAGATCATCGATCACGGCATCACCCGCCGCCGACCGACCGCCGCCCAGCGCCGATACGTGGAAATACACCACCCGACCTGTGTGGCGATCGGCTGTCGGGCACCGGCCACCGCCTCAGATATGGACCACACGCAACCCTGGTCCGAAAACGGAACGACCAAAACCACCAACCTCGGACCGAACTGCCCCCACGACCACTACCTCCGCCACCAAGCCGGGTGGACCTACACCCGGGCGACCAACGGCGACCACATCTGGACCACAAGACTCGGCCACACCTACCAAAAACGAAGAGACCCCCCGTAACCGCCACCGATCATCCGGTTACGGCAGAAAAGTCACCTCTGCGAACCTCAAGTCCGCCAAAACTGGGCCGGAGACTGTGCTGCCCTCCTGAGGGCAACTCGCCGGGCTCACCAATCTGATCCCACCCATCCGGGATTACTCGGCTGCGTCGAGAAACGCCGCGACCTCGCCAGGGGTGCGGAGTCAGGGCGGGGGTGCGGAGGCAGATGATGTTGGTCTTTGGCTGATACGCGGAAGACCTGGTTAAACGGCGAAAGCCGGGGAACGGCTCCTCGACCAATGGACCTCAATGTCAAGGGGCGACGGCCGGATAAGGTTACTGACAGATACGCCAGCCCCTCCGGCACCGTTCTCGTCCGGCTCTCGCTTGAATTAGTTCGAATCCTACCGGCACCCACGTAACCCCATCTAGGGCACAATTCCCCTAAATGCTGACTTACTCCTCCGACACTATGGCACGAGGTCCCTGGTCATCGGGCCGCCAAAGAGACCAATATGTACCTTGCCTCGACTACTTGGAGTGCCGTGCCCTATATCACCGTTGATGGCAACGAAGCTGCAGCTTCGGTTGCCTACCGCTTGTCCGAAGTCATCTCAATCTATCCGATCACACCGGCATCGCCCATGGGCGAACTTTCCGATACCTGGTCAGCAGCCGGTCGACCGAACCTGTGGTCGACCGTCCCTCAAGTCATCGAAATGCAGTCTGAGGGCGGCGCCGCTGGAGCGCTGCACGGAGCGCTCCAAGGCGGCGCCCTCACCACCACCTTCACCGCCTCGCAAGGCCTCCTACTCATGATCCCCAACATGTTCAAGGTGGCAGGCGAACTGCTTCCGTCGGTGATCCATGTGGCGGCCCGGTCGGTGGCGACCCACGCCTTATCGATTTTCGGTGATCATTCGGACGTGATGGCCGCCCGCATGACCGGCTTTGCAATGTTGGCCTCGTCATCGGTTCAAGAAGCCCAGGACCTGGCGCTGATCTCCCACTCCGCCACCCTGTCCTCGCGAGTGCCCTTCATGCATTTCTTCGATGGATTTCGCACGTCGCATGAGATCGCCAAAATCGACAGCCTCCTCGACGCCGACCTCCGGGCGATGATCGACGACGACGCGATCCTGGCCTTCCGTAACCGTCGTCTCACCCCAGACCAACCGGTCATCCGCGGCACGGCTCAGAACCCCGATGTTTTCTTCCAGGGCCGTGAGGCCGCCAATACCTACTACGACGCCGTACCGGACCTGGTCATGTCTGCCATGGACCGCTTCTACGACCTGACCGGCCGCCGTTACCACCTGTTTGACTACGTCGGAGCTCCCGACGCCCAGCGAGTCATCGTCATGATGGGGTCGGGAATCGGAGCGGCCGAGCAAGCCGTAAACCGACTCGTCGCCGACGGCGAGAAGGTCGGCTTGCTCAAGGTGCGCCTGTACCGACCGTTCTCACCGCAAGCCCTCGTCGCGGCGCTCCCGCCGACTGTCATCAGCCTGGCCGTCCTCGACCGGACCAAAGAGCCGGGGGCGGTTGGCGAACCGCTCTACCAGGACGTCGTAACGGCGCTCGCCGAGGAAACCGCCCTCGGACGTACCGCCTGGGACATTGCCCCGCGCGTGATTGGCGGTCGCTACGGATTGTCATCGAAAGAGTTCACGCCTCCCATGGCGATGGCTGTCCTCGACGAACTCCGCGAGTCACAACCCAAGCCTCACTTCACGGTCGGCATCATCGACGATGTGACCCACCTGAGTCTCAAGTATGACCCCGACCGGTATCTTGAGGACACCACCGTCCACCGCGCCGTGTTCTACGGCCTCGGGTCGGACGGCACCGTTGGAGCCAACAAGAACTCCGTGAAAATCATCGGAGAAGCCACGGACATGTATGCCCAGGGCTACTTCGTCTACGACTCACGCAAGTCAGGCTCGCAGACCGTCTCGCATCTTCGGTTCGGTCCCAAGCCCATCGACTCGACTTACCTGATTGGCTCTGCCCAGTTCGTCGGAGTGCACCAATTCGAGTTCTTTCATCAGATGAACCCGCTGGCCATTGCCGCTCCAGGAGCCAAGGTCCTCATCAACTCTCCATACGGCGACGACCTGTGGGACCACCTCCCCGCCGAGGTGATCGCCACAGTGGTCGAAAAACAGCTCGAAGTTCACGTCATAGACGCCAACCAGGTGGCATCTGACGCCGGACTCGGGGGTCGGGTCAACACGGTTCTTCAGGCCTGTTTCTTCGATATCGCCGGCATCCTCGATCCACCGGTGGCAATGGAACAGATCAAGAAATCGATCCGCAAGACATATGCCAAATTTGGCGAAGTCGTGGTTGCTCACAACGAAGCGGCCGTCGAGGACGCCATCGTCAGCCACCACAGAGTCCGCATCCCTGAAGTTGCCCCATCCATAACAACCCGCCCGCCGCGGTTGACCGAGGCAGGTCCGGACTTCGTCAAGAAAGTCACCGCCGCCATGTTGGCCGGCCAGGGCGACTTGTTGCCGGTGAGTGCCCTGCCTGCCGACGGGACGTTTCCTACCGGCACTACCAAGTATGAGAAGCGATCGATCGCCATCGAGATTCCGACCTGGGACCCCAGCCTGTGTATCGAC
>CAJQPD010000238.1 GCA_905480085.1 uncultured Acidimicrobiia bacterium | reverse complement strand
GGGGATGGTGGCCGGGGTTCAGGATGCTTCGGTGGCGATTATTGCCGTGGCGACGGCCGCGGTTGGTTTGTCTGCCACCCGACCGGTTCCCACCGCGGTGGCCGTCGTGGTTCTGGCTACCGTTGGAACCGGACTCGGATTGTGGCTGGCCGGTCGGTACCGACTGGGGCGCATTCTCCGGTACATTCCGTACCCGGTCCTGTTGGGGTTCGTTGGGGCGACCGGGCTGGTGGTTCTCGTCGGTGCCGGCAATATTCTCGTAGGCTCCTGGGACCGGGCCGCCGCGATGTCTAGCGCCAGCCTCCTCGTATGGATACCAGGGACAGTGCTCGCCCTCGTCTTGTTGGCGACCTCCCGATCGGCTAATCACCCTTTTGCTTTGCCGGTGGCCATTGTGGTCTCGTCAGGTCTAACTCATACCGTTCGGGTCGCGACCGGAGCCTCGATTGAGGCCGCTCAGCTGGGTGGGCATCTTCTTGGTCCGTTTCCCCGCTCCGGGCTGTTCGACCCGGGGTTGGTAAGGGGCCTGGCCGAGGCTGATTGGTCGGCAGTAGCCGGGCAATCAGCAGTAATCGTGACGGCGATCGTGGTTGGTGTTCTCAGTTTCCTTCTCAATGCGCCGGCCATCGAGGAAATGACTCATAGCGAGATCGACGTTGACCACGATATGCGGCCGGTTGGGGTCACCAACATGGCCATTGGCCTACTCGGGAGTCTGCCGGGCTACGTGTACCTTGCAGACACGGTCGCCACCGGACGTATCGCCGGGCTCAGGCGCAGCTCGGGTGTCATTGCCGGGCTCATCAGCTTCGGTGCAGTGGCGGCCGGGCCTAGATTCCTTGGCCTGATTCCGACCCTCGTAGTCGGGGGAGTGCTGGCGTTCATTGGTCTGACTTTCTTGTTCGAGGCACTAGTCGATAGTTGGTCGGAACTGAATCGGTACGAGTATGCCTTGATCGTAAGCATGGTGCTTGCAGTGCCGGTCGTTGGATTCGGGATGAGCATTGCCCTCGGCCTTGGAGGTGCCGTGGCTCTGTTCGCGTTCCGCTACGCGGCAGTCGAAGTTGTCAGAGTCTATGTCGACCTGGTCGATTATCCGTCAGATGTCGAACGGAAGGCCGAGGACAAAGCTGTACTCCATGAACTGCGGGGCCGTGCAACCGTTATCGATGTGCACGGGTTCTTGTTCTTCGGCACGGCGGCTCAGCTCGGAGATCGAATCGAGGCGGCCGCCACCGGTCCCGTTGAATATCTGGTGGTCGGCCTGGGGAGCGTCAACGGGATGGACGGGTCTGTAAGCAAGGTACTCACCAAGGCGGCCAGGGATCTGTCATCCGGGGGTCGAACTCTGGTTATCGCGGGTCTCGATGCCAGCTCTTCTTTGAGTACGTCGCTCGTGGCGGCCGGGGCCAAACCCGCTCGTTCTCTCGCCGAAGGCGCCCGATGGGTTGAGGAGCAACTACTCGATGACCACACAGTCAAACGGGTCCCTCTGGTCGACTTCTTGCGTACCCAGCTCCCTGCCGGAGGGGATGGGATCAGCAGCTTTTTCGTTCGGGAGGACGTCCGTGCCGGGGATCTGTTGATCGGCGAAGGTCGGCCTCCGTCCGGGGTTATCTATCTGGAGGACGGAGATTTCGCAGTGACCATCGGACGACTCAACGGCGGCGGTGGCCATCGGATCCGGATCCTGGAGCCGGGCACCATCGTTGGTGAAATCGGTTGGTATGACGGTTCGCCCGCCACGGCCAATGTTGAGGCAATGTCTCCAGGTGTTGTGTGGCGTCTGTCGGCTGAGGGGTTCGGGCGGTTGGAGGCTGAGGAGCCTGGCGCAGCGGCGGCCTTTCATAAGATGACCGCCCGCGTGTTGGCCGGACGGGTTCGAGATGCCGATCGATCGATCCGGGCCTTATTGGGCGGCGGATCGGATAACCGGACCGGCTAGCCGGGAGGTCCGAACAGCTCAAGTCCCTTTTTGATCGCTCCTGGTGAGTCGACCGAAAACCAGCTACGGCCGTCTTCTTCATCAATGTCGGTGATCGGGTCGAAAGATGCAACGTCGATGAGCGATTGGATTGATCCACCATTGGCCAACTCCTGGGCAGCGAGATCGGCCAGCCCGGACGGGTACACGGCGCACAATACCTGTCTGGTCCCGCCGTCAACCGGGACTGCGGCCAAATCGGTGAATGCTCGGCGAATGGCCCGCAGCGTGCCGGGCCGCACCCACGGCTGATCAACAGCCACCAGAAGTAGGGGATCGTGCGGGTATGCGTTGGCAGCCGCGAACAATCCGCTGAGCGGTCCGCGGTGTGCCTCTCCGATATCGGCGACGGCACCATACGGCCCGAGAGCCTCGGATCGACCGGCGACGATGACCCTTCCGGTAACTTCTTCGAGCGCCTTGCCAACCCATTCGAACATGGGTCGACCCTCGATCTCGACAAACGCCTTGTCGGTTCCCATTCGGGTGGACGCGCCGCCGGCGAGGATGATTCCAATCATGGCCACATACTGGCACACCGGTCCGATCCCCGGACCCGGTGGCACCGACTGTTCCTCGCAGGTACCTGCTCCAGGCGCGTTGGCCTCGACAGCCGTTGCTAGCCAGTCCGTTACTGGGAGTCGTTACTGCGGTCCCTGGTAACGGTTTCGGGAATCCCGGCCTCCCAGACGCGAGACAGGATCCGACGGGCGTGTTCGGGGATGCCGGACAGTTCCACCGTCACGTCGGCCTCGATCGCCTCCTGAACGGCTTGTTTCAGGGCCACCGCACCGGTGTAGTCGATACGCCCCAGGCCTTGCAGTTCGATCACGACCGAGGTGGCATCGGGGTGTGCGGCGAGTTCTTTGTTGAGGCGGTCGCCGAGACCGGGCGCCGATCCGAAGTACAACACTCCCCGGGGCGAGAGATAAACGACGGTGCCGGTGGTCCACGAGGCGACGTCGATTCGCATCTCTCGCCACAGGTGCACGGCGATTCCGAGGAGCGTGCCGACGATGACAGCCCGATCGATGCGTGGTGCGAGCGCCAGCGTGAGAGCGAATGTGGTGGCGGCCACGACG
>CAJQPD010000237.1 GCA_905480085.1 uncultured Acidimicrobiia bacterium | reverse complement strand
CACCGGCGCTCGCCGCCGAACTCGTCAGGATGGCCGAATGGCTGGATCTTGGCGGGATCGAAGTGGCGGACAATGGGAATCTTGCCCGGGAGCTTCGCGCCGCCGTTTGAGAGGCCCGTTCCGGCTGCCATCACCCCGGTCGTAAACAGCCCCACCGTTCCGGTGGACCTACCGTGAAGCGCCTCGATACGCTGCTGGTGCTGGCTCACGAACCGATTACGGCCAAACTCATCAAAGAGTTGGTCGGCGATGGCATGGCGCGCGAAGTGATCTCAATTGACAGTCCGGGTACCGCCATGGGCGTGATCAACAACAATGCCATCGACGCGGTCATCATGGATGCGTCCTTCCCCGGTTCCGTCGGTCGGACCGGGGTGGAGACTTTTCGTGAGGTACTCATCGATGCACCCATCATCACGCTGGTTCACCTTGATGCCGAAGAGGCCGGGGCGGTAACCATCGACCAGGGTGCCGATGACTTTCTCATCCTTGACCACGTCAACTCTTTGAACCTGGGCCGGGCGATCACCTCGGCGTTGCGGCGCCGAATGGTTGACCGCGAGTTGGCGAGGTCGAAGGCCTCGGTGAATCGTTTCTACGAAATCATCGAAGCCGCCGACGATCTGGTTTTGGTCATTGACAACTGGGAAAAGATCGAGTCGGCCAACCCCGCCGCCCGGGCCTTCTTCGGTATCCCCGACGGTGATCATCCTCGGATCACAGACGTTCTCGGATCAGAAGGTAGTGGGATCTGGCATGAGGCCCTCCCGGAGCTGATGCTGGACGGCCGGTTTGTTGGAGAGGCGGTTCTGACTCCTGCGGACGGGGAACAAACCGACCATGCCATCACCATTATCCACCACGAACGGTCTGGTCTGTCAGGTCAGGCGTACACCTCGTTGGTTGCCCATGACCTGAGTGCCTTGAGGGCGGCGGCCGAGAAGGCCCACATGGAGCAGCAGATACGTGCCAAGGATCAGTTTGTTGCGAGTGTTTCCCATGAGCTGAGAACTCCCTTGACGGCCGTCCTTGGTTTCACCGAATTGCTTCACTCCGGTGCCCTGAACGGCCAAGAGGAAGAGATGGCAGGGATCATGCAGTTGATTGCCCAACAGGCGAAGGAAGTTTCCAGCATTGTGGAAGACCTCATGGTCGGCGCTCGAGCCGAGATTGGCAGCGTTTCGGTGGTACCGGTTCTTGCTAGCGTCGAATCCCAGGTCCAATCGGCGGCGGATGCCCTCTTGGGCGAATTCGAGTCGTTCCGGATCGACGTGGACGCGGTCGACATTTGGGCTGATCCGGTGAGAGTGCGACAGATTATCCGGAATCTCCTTACGAACGCCAGGCGATATGGTGGTCCGAATGTCCAGGTCACCTCGTCCGTTGCCGATGACGTCGTAACGATCTATGTTCGCGACGATGGCGAAGGCGTCCCGGAAGATCGGCAGGCCCTGATTTTTGAGCCGTATCACACGTACGGAGGTAGGGACTCCCGGAGTGCCGCAGTAGGACTCGGGTTGACGGTATCCCGCCAGTTGGCTCGACTCATGAACGGCGATCTGACGTATGACTGTGCCGACGGTTGGTCGACTTTCTCGTTGACGCTTCCCCGCAAGGACCTAACCCTTGAGGGTGACTTCCGCTAGTTCAGCGCGGTAGTCGGCGAGCTTTCTTGTCAAGGCTTCGTCGTCGATGGCCAGGATGGCGACTGCCAGAAGCGCGGCATTCGTCGCCCCATCAATCGCCACGGTCGCAACAGGAATACCGGTCGGCATCTGGACGGTCGACAGGAGGGCATCCATGCCATCGAGCGATGCCGACAGGGGAACCCCGATTACCGGGAGTAACGACTTGGCAGCCATGACACCCGCCAGATGAGCCGCCTTTCCTGCGCCGGCGATAATGATCGAGTATCCGTCTTTTGCTGCACTTTCAGCGAAATTCAATGCAACGTCGGGTGTCTTGTGGGCTGACATCACCGCCATTGTGTTGTCAATGCCGAACCCGGCGAGCGTTGCCGCCGCCTTCTCCATGACGGGGCGGTCCTTGCCCGACCCCATAACTATTGCAACCTTGCTCATATCTACCTCGCTATGTCAGAACGATATTGCATGCCGGGCCACCGGAGTTTATCGACCGCCCGGTAACACCGGGCACGAGCATCATCGGCGGTCCGATCGATGGCAACCACACTGAGTACCCGGCCCCCGCTGGTCACTACCTGTCCGGCATCGTCATAGTTCGTTCCCCCGTGAAAGATGATGACGTCCTCAGCTCGCTCAAGTCGTGAGAGCCGGGTGCCCGTGACCGGAGCTTCGGGGTAACCCTCCGCCGCCAGTACCACGTTTACGGCCGTCTCGGGAGACCAGTCGACCCTGGACTTCCGAATGTCTCCAGCCAGAGCAGCTTCGATGAGGTCGAGTAGATCGGTTTCGAGACGGGGGAGCACTACTTGGGTTTCGGGGTCTCCCAGTCGGCAGTTGAACTCGAGCACCGATGGGCCTTCGCTCGTCAGAACGTAGCCGACGTACAGAAATCCGATGTACGGGCTTCCATCTTCGGCCATGGCAGAGAGCACCGGACGAACCACTTGATCGAGCGTAAACTCCATGATTCCCGGCGGAAGATCATCGACCGGGCTGAACGCCCCCATTCCGCCCGTGTTGGGTCCGCGATCGTCGTTGCGGAGGCGTTTGTAATCGCGAGCCGGATCGAGCAGCACGGCGTCGGTTCCATCGCAAACCGCAAAGATACTGAGCTCGGGACCGGCGAGGAACGCCTCGATGAGGACCCGTTCGTCGCCGAACCGGCCTGACAAGCAATCATCGATCCATGCCTCGCCCGCGGCGAGGTCTTCGGTGACGAGTACGCCCTTGCCGGCTGCTAGCCCGTCAGCTTTGATTACATACGGTGCCGTCTGGGCTTGCAGGAACGTCTTGGCCTCGTCCGGTTGATCGAACGATCCCCATGGGGCAGTCGGAACGGAAGCGCGATCCATGACTTGCTTGGCAAACGTTTTGGAGGATTCCAGTCGAGCGGCGGCCCTGGTTGGTCCAAAGGCCGGTACTCCAAAGCTGTTGAGGGCGTCCACGATGCCGGCTGCCAGTGGGGCTTCGGGGCCGACGACGACCAGATCGATCTGCTGGGCTTTGGCGAAGGCCGCTACTGCCCCGACATCAGTTGGCTCGATCCCTTCGATGACCGATCCGAGTTGGGCCAGTCCCGGATTGCCAGGAAGTGACATGATCTCGGTGACGCGCGGGGACTGCACCAACTTCCAGCCGAGGGCATGCTCGCGGCCCCCACCTCCGATGAGTAGAACCCGCATACTCATCGACGGGTCAGGAGTTGCTCACGCTCCGGGCCGACTGAGATCCAGTCACAGGGGGTCCGGAGTTGATCCTCGATGAACTCGATGTATTGCTGGGCCGCCTTGGGAAGGTCGACGTAGGCCCGGGTATCGGTGATATCGGTTCTCCAGCCGGGGAGCGTTTCGTAGATTGGTTGGCAGTTATAGAGAACCCGCTGTTGGCGGGGGAATTCGCTGTAATGCTCACCGAGCGATGTATAGCCAACGCACACTTTGATCTCGTCGAAAGCCGACAGAATGTCGAGCTTGGTCAAGAAGATCGACGTGAGGGAGTTGATTCGAACCGCGTAGCGAAGCGCCACGACGTCAAGCCATCCGGCCCTTCGACGCCGCCCGGTGACCACCCCGTATTCATGCCCGAGGTCGATCATGCGATCGCCGGTCTCGTCGAGGAGTTCGGTCGGAAATGGCCCGGTCCCGACCCGAGTCAGGTACGCCTTTGACACGCCGATTACCTCGTCGATGGCTTTGGGACCGATTCCCGTGCCGGTCAGGACACCGCCGGCGGTCGGGTTGGAAGATGTCACGAACGGGTACGTTCCATGATCGACGTCGAGCAGGGTTCCCTGGCCACCCTCGAACACGACGGTTTTGCCATCGTTGATCGCTTCCCAAACGAGAAGGGAGGTATCGGTGACGAACGGCATGAGCTGCTCGGCATAACCGAGGTATTCGGTGGCTATCTCGTCGGCGTCCATCGGGAGTTGGTTATAGACCCGGGTGAGGATCTTGTTCTTTTCAACCAGGGAAAGGGTCAGTTTGTCGCGGAAGATCTTTGGATCGAACAGGTCCTGGACCCGGATCCCCGACCGGGCGAACTTGTCCGTGTAGGCCGGACCAATGCCCTTCTTGGTGGTGCCGATCTGATTTCGGCCAAGGTATCGCTCCTGAATGGCATCCATCTTGCGGTGATACGGCATGATGAGATGAGCGTTTGACGAGATTCGGAGCTTTGACGTCGCGATGCCTCGTTCGTTGAGCATCGCCAACTCCTTGAGGAGCGCCTTCGGGTCAATCACGGTTCCTGAGGCGATGACCGGAGTGACGTGGGGATACAGGACTCCGCTCGGGGTCATCGACAGTGCGAATTTTTCTTCCCCGATGACGATCGTGTGGCCGGCATTGTTTCCACCCTGGAACCGCACAGCCATATCCGCGTTCTTCGAGAAATGATCGACGACCCGGCCTTTGCCTTCGTCGCCCCACTGTGCGCCGAGCACGATCGTGGCTGTCATCGTTGATCCTTCGGGTCGGTAAGATCTGATCGTAGTGGCTCGACGATCTCCCCGATCCAGCCAAGTTGCCGATGTCCGTAGCGTCGCGCAATCCCCTACCATTGCGGTTCATGCCTCGCATCAGAGCTGCCAGCATCGGAGAACACAAAGAGCTAACCCGCGCCCAGGTGCTTGAGGAAGCCGAACGACTCTTTGGCGAATATGGATACGAGCAAGTGTCGCTCGGCGATGTCGCCGGGGCCGTCGGAATCGGCCGGACGACACTGTATGACTATTTCCGGGACAAAGAGGACCTGCTGGCAACCCTCGTTGAGGAAACCTTACCGGCCACGATCGAGCGCATGGTCCGCGAGCTTCCCGACGGACTCTCCTGGCGAGATCGACTGGCCGCCCTCTCGGTGGCCATGGTCGACTTTGTGGCAAGCGATCCGACACTCGGTCTGATCTTGCATCGCGAAGTGGCGAAGCTGTCAACCGAAGCCCAGGATCGGGTTGGCCGGGCTCATCGTGGCCTGTCAACCGAATTCGTAACGATCTACCAGGGTGGGGTCGAGGCCGGCGAACTGAAGGCCCTTCCATACGATCTGGTCGGACGCTTTCTTCAGGATCTCACGATGTCGGCAGCCAAAGCCCTTATCGACTCGCCGGATCCGGGAGTGAGGCGCCAGGAAGTCACGGACGCGATGGTATCGGTGCTCCTGTCAGGAATGGGTACGTGAGAACGGTTCTGGCCGGTGCCCGGATCTTCGACGTCGAAGCCCGGGCGTTCTCGCCGAGCGATGTGGTTGTCGAAGGTGACCGGATCATCGAGGTGGGTCCTGGCCTCGATGGAGACGTCTCGGTCGACCTGACCGGGCGCACCATCCTTCCCGGTCTGATCGATACCCACGTTCATGTCATGATTTCCTCTCTGGACCTGTTCGGCTCCATGCAAGAGCCGTACTCCCTGCGCTTCTATCAGGCTATTGGCAACCTCCGCGCCACGCTTGAGGCGGGCATCACGTCAGTTCGAGACGCCGGCGGCGCCGACCTCGGAGTCAAGACCGCCGTCGAACGTGGTCTGATATCGGGCCCTCACATGCAGATCGCCATCGGGATGCTTTCCCAAACGGGGGGCCACGGCGACGGGTGGCTGCCGTCCGGGATGCACCTACGGGTTCTTGAGGGCGAGCACCCGGGCGCACCGAAAACCATCGTGGATGGCCCCGAAGAGGTACGCAAGAAAGTCAGGGAACTCGTGCGGGCCGGAGCGGACGTCATCAAAGTAGCTACCTCCGGTGGCGTGCTTTCGCCCCGGGATGACCCCCGGCATGCTCACTTCGACCACGTCGAACTGCAGGCCCTGGTCGCCGAGGCTTCAGCCGCCGGACTCTTCGTGATGGCTCACGCTCAGGCCGCCGACGGAATAAAGAATGCCGTGCGCGCCGGGATTCGATCCATCGAGCACGGCATCTTTCTGGATGACGAGGCGATCGAGTTGATGATCGCCAACGGCACCTACCTGGTCCCCACCCTGGTGGCACCCGCCGGTGTTTCGAAGGCCGCCGCGGCTGGGGCGCGTATCCCGGAAGCGTCAATTCAGAAGGCGAACGAGGTGATCGAGATCCACCGCCAGTCGTTTGCCAGGGCGGTCCAAGCCGGGGTCAAGATCGCCATGGGCACGGACACTGGCGTTACCCCCCACGGTGACAATCTTGAAGAATTGAGCCTGATGGCCAGCGGCGGCATGGATCGGCGAGATGTGCTGGTCGCCGCCACCCAGTCGGCGGCCGACCTGATCGGCCTCGGTAACGAAGTTGGTTCCATCACCCCGGGAAAACGAGCCGACCTGACCATGATTTCCGGCGACCCGCTCGAATTCGACGATTGGGTCATCGACTCTGTCTGGAAATCTGGCCTACAAGTGGTCGGGTAAGGCGCCTAGAACCCGAAGGTCGGATCGTCGATGGATCGGCTGACCGCCAACTCATGCAGGACGGTGTGTGCCTCCGACGTCTGGCCGGCCAGTTTCTCGTATGTCCCGTCTGGGTTGAGTATCCAGGTCAACGTATCGTCGGCCTGGAGCACGTCGAGGATTTGTTGCAGCCTTGTTTGGAGTTCGGGAGCTTCGACCGGGGTGAGGGCCTCGACCCTTCGATCAAGGTTGCGGGGCATCATGTCGGCGGATCCGATCCAGAACTGGTAGCCACGATCGGCACTTCCGAAACGAAGAATGCGTGAGTGCTCGAGGTAGCGGCCCACGATCGAGCGGACGGTGATGGTCTCTGACAGACCAGGAATCCCCGGCCTGAGGCAGCAAATCCCCCTCACCAACAGATCGATCCTGGCTCCGGCCTGCGAAGCCGCATAGAGCTCTTCGATGATTCCGGCATCGACGAGGCTATTCAACTTCATCACGACGTGCCCATCGGGTGCCGCTCCCTCGTGGCGAATGAGATCGGTGACGGTTTGTCGGCCCGAATACGGCGAGACGGCCAGCTTGCGATAGTTGATGAGCCGGCTGTGGCCCGTCAAGAAATTGAAGAGGTCTCCGAGGTCGGCGGTGATGTCGGGGTCGGCAGTGAACAGGCCGATGTCTTCGTAGGTTCGAGCTGTCGAACCGTTGTAGTTGCCGGTTCCGATGTGGGCGTACCTGCGAATGGCGTCCGGGTCTTGCCGAACGACCAGCGA
>CAJQPD010000236.1 GCA_905480085.1 uncultured Acidimicrobiia bacterium | reverse complement strand
ACGCGTCTCAGGCGAGGGACATGTGACCTGTGGAACGTGTCGCAACTGCCGGGCCGGACAACGGCACCACTGTCGCAACACCATAGGGGTGGGCGTAAATCGGGCGGGGGCGTTCGCCGAATTCGTGGTCATTCCTGCCGTGAACGTTTTCCCGATCCCCGACGACGTCAACGACGACATCGCAACATTGCTCGATCCCCTCGGTAACGCCACCCACACCGCCCTGGCCTTCCCGCTGGTCGGCGAAGACATACTCATAACCGGCGCCGGCCCGATTGGCCTCATGGCCGGAGCCATCGCCAACCACGTCGGGGCCCGACACGTCGTAATCACCGACGTGAACGACTACCGCCTCAAGCTGGCTGCCCGCCTCGGGATCGAGCGAGGCGTCCGCGCCGATCGAGAAACCCTTGAATCGGTAATGGCCGATCTAGGCATGATCGAGGGGTTCGATGTCGGAATGGAAATGTCGGGCAACCCGAAAGCACTCCGGGACATGCTTCATGTCATGAATCACGGTTCGAAAGTGGCATTGCTCGGTATCCCCCCGACGGAAGCTCCAATCGACTGGAACGACGTCATCTTCAAGGGCCTGACGATGCAAGGCATCTACGGGCGCCGGATGTTCGAAACCTGGTACCAGATGACCGCCCTCCTTCAGGGTGGCCTCGACATCAGTCCGGTGATTACCCATCACTTCCCGTTCCAGGAGTGGGAAACCGCTTTCGCAACCGCCCGCTCGGCCGAAGCGGGCAAGGTGATCCTGACCGGCTGGTAGTTGCCCATACCCAGGAAACCATCAGCCCTCAAGAGTCGCGCCTCACCGGTCGATATTGGGATATGAACGGAGAAGCGTCAGGTGTCACGGCGGCGCGCCGCCCATCCCGAGCGTGGGTGGTCGTCGGACTCATCTTGGCTACCGCGTCTCTCGCGTCGATCCTCGATGCGGTCGCCATCAACACCGATGCCCAACGCCCGATCGGTGAGGGCGAATTGTTCTTGCAAGACGGAGAACAGGTCGCCGCCAGGCTAGGAGCCGTTGACATCGTCACCGATGACCTGCGGCGCCTGCGTAATAACCTGACGATCGAAGCCGTGAGCCTGCTCGAACCTGACGGCAAGATCATCATGTCGACCTCGCCCAGCCTGGTCGGACACACCCCGTCAAGCCCACTAATGGTCGGATTCGCCGACGGAGGCAGATTCGGAGCAATTGCCGTACCGATCGACGTGCCGATCACCGTGGACGGCGTGGCCGAATGGGAGCCAGGCGACATTGTCTATGAGGTCATCCAGCCACTCGACGGTGGTCGAGCGATTCTTCTGACGTACGACATCTCTGAGCTCCTGGCTCGCCGGAGCACCTCAGGAGGCGTACCCATTCTGGCGCTCCAGCTAGCTGGCGTGGCCGCGTTTCTACTCGTTGCGGCGACCCTCCTCTTCGTCGCTCGCAGCCGGGTAGCCAGGACATTCGGGGAGTTGGCGCTTCAATCCGAATATCTGCGTCGCGAATCCGACGTGCTCATCGAACACAATCGCGAACTCGACGAGGCCCGTAAACGCGCCGAGCACGCCTACGAACTGGCCGAAGAGAAAAATCGGATCCGATCAGAATTTGTCCTCATGATCAACCATGAGTTGCGAACCCCTCTCACCGGAGTAGTCACCGGTGCCGAACTCCTTCGATCTGGCGGGGCCATTTCTGACGAAGGGTGGCTCGAGATCCTCGACGATGTCCTCAACGACGGACGCCGACTCTCGGAAATGATCGACCAAATCCTTGCGGTGGCCCGCATCGAAAACGGCGCATTGTTCTTCGCATTGCACGAGGTCGACATGGTGGACGTCGTGGACCGCCTGGAGCTGGCACGACCAAGATTCGATATTCCGGATCGCGGCGCGCTCAACG
Source organism: uncultured Acidimicrobiia bacterium (assembly GCA_905480085.1). Taxonomy (GTDB): domain Bacteria; phylum Actinomycetota; class Acidimicrobiia; order Spongiisociales; family JAENVV01; genus JAENVV01. Next base: position 6,907 of record CAJQPD010000236.1, on the reverse strand, counting down.
ACATGGTCCTCCGAACCGACCCGACCAGCCTCGTGAATCTCATCCAATCACTCGCTGACAACGCGTTTACTCATGGCGCCAAGAACGTCGGCGTAACCACGTCGGTCGACTTGCCGTTCCAACCGCTGCTCGAGGTGGGAGTTCGCCCCGAGAGTCCCATCTACGTCTTGATTCGCGATGATGGGCCCGGCATCGATATCGAATTCTTGCCGAGAGCCTTCGAGAAGTTCGAAAAGCAAAGCCGAAGCTCGGGGACCGGCCTGGGTCTCTACATCGCAAGGCTCATGACCGACGCGTTGTCTGGATCGATCCTCATCACCACCTCAGAGCACGGCACGACCGTGGCAGTCGCTCTCCCCGCCGGGGAATCCAAGGGGGTCGCCGCATGACCGGCCGCATGACCAGTTGGTTCATCCTTTCGCTCCTTCTACTCGGGGCTTGCCGCGCCGCCACCCCTACGCAAGAAGCGCCCACGGTCGAACTCACCGAATTCTCCATCATGGCCCTTGGGACATTCGACCCCGGTCCCAACGAAATCACCGTCCACAATGAAGGTGAGTTCGGCCACACATTGGTCATTGCCGACAATGAGGGTACGGTCCTCGATGTGACCGGTGTCATCGCGCCAGGGGAATCCTCGGTCTATTCCATAGACCTCAAACCAGGGATCTACGAGCTCAGCTGTCGGATCGTCATCCAAACCGGCGAAGGCCGGCTCGTAGATCACTATCAAGAGGGCATGCTCACCGCCGTCGAGGTCGATACGAGCTCATGACGGATCAGGGCCGCTCCTTCAGACGACGGTGATGTCTGCCCGCCGCAGGGTCTCGGCCGCTTCAGAGCCGTCGCCTGGTTCAAGATTCACCGCGGCCGTCAGATGTAGCGGAACCGAGGTATGCCATCCCTCGGCTCGGGAGTCCAACGCCGTGGCCATGACGCAATAGTCGAGCGCCAGACCGACCACCACCACCCGCTGGATCTCCCGCTGGTGCAAGAGATTTGCCAGCCCCGTTTGCGTCACATCTCCCGTGATCGGGTCACGCATCGTGAAACCGGAGTATCCGTCCTCACCGTTGGTCCCCTTGCGGACCGTGGATCCCGCCACGATCAACCGGGGATGGAACTCGGATCCCCAGGTGTCCGCAACGCAGTGGACCGGCCAGATGCCACCATCTTTGGCGAAATGGGGGGTTGCCTTCGGATGCCAGTCCTGGGTGTAAACCACCAACGCACCCACGGCGGCGGCCCGGATGATCTCGCCGTTGATGGTTCCGACCAGTGCCTCTCCACCGGCCACCGACAGACTTCCCGCCGGATCGGCAAAATCGTTCTGCATATCGACGACGATCAGGGCCGTCTTTTCGCCGAAGGTTGTCATGAGCCGATCCTACGTCAGTAGCATTGCCACCGTGCTTGCCAACGGCTTCCTTTTCACCGATCACTATCAGCTGACGATGGCTCAGTTGTATTTCCACATGGGCCTGCACGAACGCCGGTCGCAGTTCGACTATTTCTTCCGGGCATATCCCAATTACGGTACCCATCAAGCGGGATATGCCATCTCGGCAGGCCTGGGACCGCTGCTCGATTGGATGGCCGACACCAGGGTCGGCCGCGCCGAAGTCGCCGCACTGAGAACGTTGCAAACTTCAACTGGCCAACCTGAGTTCCGGTCTGACTTCGTTGAATGGCTTGCAGAAGCCGGTTCGTTCGGCGCCGTCTCCCTGTGGGCGGTTCCGGAGGGTCGGGTGGTTCACCCCAACACCCCGCTAGCAGTCGTAGAGGCTCCACTCGCCATCGCCCAGATCCTCGAGACCCCGCTCCTCAATCAACTCAACTTTGCCTCATTGATTGCCACCAAGGCATCACGCGTCGTCGAGGCGGCCAGCGGTGGGTCGGTTTTGGAATTCGGGATGAGAAGGGCACCGGCCTGGGGAGCAAATACTGCCTCGCGGGCCTCCCTCATCGGTGGCGCTGAAGCCTCCTCGAACGTTGGGCTGAGTTTGGACCTTGGCTATCCGTCGCGCGGAACCCACGCCCACTCCATGGTTCAGGTGTTCATGGCGGTGGCCGGCGGTGAGCTTGAAGCGTTTAGGGCCTATGCCGACCTCTATCCCGACGACACGACCCTGCTCGTTGACACGGTCGACACCCTGAAATCGGGCGTCCCGAACGCCATCCGGGTATTCGAAGAGCTGCGATCGAAGGGCCATGAACCAAAAGGCATTCGCCTCGACTCTGGCGACCTCGCCCATCTCTCGGTTCGTTCTGCCCGAATGCTGAACATGGCCGGCTTCGAACATGTGCGCATTGTGCTGTCGAGCCAACTAGATGAGCTAACGATCTGGCAGATCCGAAACCAGATTCTCGAGGAGGCGCCGAGATATGACGTCGATCCCGGCCGGGTACTCAACCGGCTCGTCTACGGCGTCGGCGCCAGGATGGTGACGTCGGAAGGTGATTCAAGCTTTGACGGCGTTTATAAGACCGTCGCTGTCGAGGATGACGCCGGAGACTGGCAGCCGGCCATCAAGATCTCGGACTCGCCTGCCAAGGTTCAGAACCCGGGTCGTAAGGGCCTGTGGCGCATCTACGACCGGCGTGGCGTCGCCACCGCCGACCTGGTGTCGCTCAACGGCGAGCAGGTCACTACTCCGGTCACTCTCATCCATCCAACCCAGCCGGGCGTAAGCCGCATCCTGACCGAACCCGAGGTGAGCCGCATCGAACCACTTCTGGTTCACGTTCTTGATAACGGAACGCGCGCGGCGGACCTGGGTGGGATCGAGCAGGCCAGGGCGAGGAGAGCCGCCGACCTACAGCAGCTCGATCCTGGTGTGCGACGCCTCGTCAACCCGCACACGTACCACGTATCCCTCACGCCACAATTGTCAGAACTGAAGAACTCAATGGTCCGATCGTTTCGGACTTCGATCCCCTCCTAGGCAGGCGACTCGCCTTCCAACCACTCGAAGTAATCGGCTCGATCGGCGGCTTGTTCCTGAGTAGGGAACGTCGCCCGCACCTTTCGAATAGCGACGTCACGATCGGCCACCCGTTCGTTATCGCGGCGAGAGCCGTCTGCCGCCTGGGGAACCTGGTAGGCCTCTTCAATCGATGGGACCAAACCCGTATCCCGGTTGGCCATTGTTTCTAGCATGCGCACAGGAGGTCCATCGGTGAGGTCGTTTGAATACTCGGCACCGGGTTCTCTGCGCGAGGCTCTAGAAGTCATGGAGCAGCATGCTCCCGACTTCAAGCTGCTGGCCGGAGGCACGGACCTGCTGGTCGACCTCAAACACAGTCTGAACGGTCCGACCCTCGTCATGGATCTCGGGGGAGTGGCGGAGTTGAAGGGTATCGAAGAAACCCCGTCCGGCCTTCGCATCGGAGCCATGGTCACCCATACGGAGATTCAGCAATCCCCATTGATTGCCAAACACGCCCCGGCAATGATCGCGGCGGCCGCCACCATCGGGGCGGTGCAAACCCGCAACATGGGAACCATTGGTGGAAACCTGGTGACGTGCGTACCTTCACTCGACAGCGGCCCGGTTTTGGTTGCCCTCGACGCACAGGTAACCGTGGCCGGTGTAGATGGTCGACGAGTGCTGGCGATCACCGAGTTCTTCGTCGGACCGCGCCAAACGGCACTGGCGCCGGACGAATTACTCGTCGACATTCTCATTCCGACACCCATGTTGGGGCGGGCGACTGCGTTTCGAAAGTTCGGTCTCCGAAAAGGTCAAGCGCTTGCGCTGGTAAACGCGGCCGCCAGCATCGCCGTGAATGATGGTCGCATCATCGAAGCCCGGATTGCGCTGGGAGCAGTCGCCCCGACCGTCATCCGGGCAACGGACGGCGAACGAGTCATAACCGGCAAGTCCACCGATGATGTGGGCGCTCTCCGAGAGGCTGCGGCTGTTGCGGTCACCGAAGCAAGACCCATCGACGATTTTCGAGCTTCGGCCGCCTACCGGCGCGAGCTGATCGCCGTGGGCACCTTCCGGGTACTCGAAGAGGCCCTGGCCCTGGCGACTTCGTCATGAAAGGAACCGTGTGCACCAGATCGAAATGACGGTCAACGGACAGGTAATGCGAGCCGAAGTACCGGCCGAGACCACCCTGCTGTCGGTCCTGCGAGAAGCCTGGGGCTTGACCGGGTCCAAGCTGGGCTGCGACGTCGGGGACTGCGGGGCCTGCACGGTATTGGTTGACGGCCTCAGCGTCAACGCGTGCCTCCTGCTGGCCGTCCAGGTCGACGGGCAGGAAGTCCTAACCATCGAAGGCATAGGCGGTTTCGACTATCTTCATCCGATTCAGGCTGCCTTTGAGCGTCTCTCGTCCATCCAGTGCGGGTTCTGCGCGCCGGGCATCGTCATCTCGGCCAAGGCGCTCATCGACAAGAACCCGCACCCGACCGAGCAGGAAATACGCGAGGCGCTCGCCGGAAACCTCTGTCGTTGTACCGGTTACACAAAAATCATCGAAGGAATCGCCGAAGCCTGTCGGATCCCGGCCGGCACCGACGGATCAGCATGACGGAGAGCGGACATGTCTGAAAAACCCACCAAAGAGAAGCCTGCCGATCTCGGCGACTTGCTAGCCGACCCCCGGGTCGGCCAGTTGCCGGCGGTAACTCGAGACCCGATCCCGGCCGTCCAGGCGCTCAGGGTCGGAGCCAACCAACAGACGCCAGCCGTCGGTCAACGAGTCACCCGACTCGACATCCGAACCCACATCACGGGTAGCACTCGATACATCGACGACCTCGCCTTCCCTAGCATGCTCTACGTGAAGATTCTGCGCAGCACCGAGGCCCATGCCCGGATTCTGTCCATTGACACAGCCGCCGCACGGGCCATGCCTGGCGTGGTGGCGACGCTTACCGGTGACGAGATTCCTGAGAATTCGTTCGGTTCGTCGTACCAGGATCAACCGGTTCTGGCCGTCGATCGGGTCCGTCATCAAGGCGACGGGCTCGTGGCTGTCGCCGCCGAAACGGAACAGCAGGCATCCGAAGCATTGGCCGCCATCAAAGTCGCATATGAGCCACTTCCCGCCCTGTTCGACCCGCTCGAAGCCATCCGCCCCGACGCTCCAAAGATCCACCGGGACAACAACGTCTACGCCTCCAAGGTGATCATCAGAGGCGATGTCGAAAAGGGATTCGCCGAGAGCGATCAGATTTTTGAACGTCGGTACAGCACGCAGATGATCGAGCACGTCCCGATGGAGCCCTTCGCGGCCATTGCGCTTTGGGAGCCAGACGGACAACTTCACGTGTATTCAAGCAACGGCCGGATCACACTGGGTAGAGCCGACCTGGCCCGCACTCTACAAATGCCGATGAACCGTATCCGGGTGACAGCCACCTTCGTCGGCGGGAACTTCGGCGGCAAGAACGAGATCAGGACCGAGCCGATTCTCGCCTTGCTGGCCAAAAAGACCCGCCGACCGGTCAAGGCAACCTTCAACCGGGAAGACGAGTTCGTCGCCTCAACAACCAGGCACCCGATAATCATGGACTACAAAACCGGAGTCGCCAATGACGGGCACCTGATCGCCCGGTCCGTACGATTGATTCTGGATGGGGGCGCCTACGCCTCGTGGAGTGAAACAACGGTTGGCAAGGCGGCGATTCTAGCCGCCGGGCCGTATCGGATACCGAACGTTCGTGTCGAAGGTCATGCCGTTTACACCAACAAGACGGTCACCGGCGCCATGCGGGGATTCGGCGCTCCTCAAGTCGCCTTTGCATACGAGTCCCAGATGGATGAGATTGCCAACACGCTCGGCATGGACCCGCTGGCCATCAGACTTCTCAACGGATTCACCGAAGGATCGATCAGCCATACCGGGCAAGTACTCCAGGCCGTCGCCCTGGAGGAAACACTGCTCACCGCCGCCAAGCGCAGCGGGTGGATGGAGGAAGGAACATGAAGCACGCCGGACGGGGCATCGCATGCATGTGGTATCCGATCGGGTTCACGGTGGCGGCCAACCCGAGTTCGGCGGTCGTCAAGGTCAACGAGGACGGCACCGCCACCTTGCTGACGGGGACCGTCGAGGTCGGACAGGGATCTCTGACGGTGCTCGGCCAGATCGTCGCCCAAGAGCTCGGCATCTCCGCCGAGGACGTCCATGTCATTTCGGCCGATACAGACGTCACCCCGATGGATACCGGAGCAATTGCCAGTCGCACCACCTTCGTGACCGGCAATGCGGTTCGCCTGGCCGCCGCCGAGGCCAAATCGATTCTTCTCGATGTGGCAGCAGAGATGCTTGGTGTCGAGGTCAGAGAGCTTGAAGCTGTCGACCACCAGATCCGGGTCAAGACCTTCCCGGAGAAACGGATATCGCTGGCCGACGTAGCGATGGGCGCGCAGATCGCCAGAGGCCGACCTCCGCTCGGGAGCGCTTCGTTCAATCCCCCCACCGTCGCCATGGATCCCGAAACCGGTCAAGGCAAACCGTTCGCCGCCTACGTGTACGCGACCCAGATAGCCGATGTGGAAGTAGACGACGAAACCGGCGAGGTCGAGATTCTCCATATCTACGCCGCCCATGATTCCGGCACTGCCATCAACCCGGCGCTGGTCGAAGGGCAGGTCGAGGGCGGAATCGCCATGGGAATCGGCATGGCGCTATCCGAGGAGATCCTGTTCAATGCGGAGGGCCGCCAGATAAACCCGAACCTCACCAATTACCTGATCCCGACCAGCCTCGACATGCCCCCGATCGACATCGACATCATTGAAAGCTATGACCCGGTTGGACCGTTTGGAGCCAAAGGGGTGGGCGAGCCCACTCTGGTGCCGACCGCTCCAGCCATCCTCAATGCGATTTATGACGCGGTTGGGGTACGAATCACCGATCTCCCCGCCACTGCCGAAAAGATCCTCAT
>CAJQPD010000235.1 GCA_905480085.1 uncultured Acidimicrobiia bacterium | reverse complement strand
CACCTGGCGGTAGCGGCCATGTCTGACCGGTAACGCCACGATTCTGCGTTCGATGTTTGCGAACGTGATCTTGGTTTCCGGTGGGCCATCGTCCTTCTTGGCGTCGCCCTTGCCGTTCCCGGTCGCCGGCGGCGCTCCGGGAGCTCGAACCTCCACCATATCTTCATTAGTCGGCGACAACGTTTGATCATCCAAAACGATCAGGTGAGGCTTGGTAGTGACCGGGAACCCGTAATCGTGCATGAGGGAATCGGGGACTGGATCGTAGGTGCGGCTCGACAGGAAATAGAGGAACTTGCCACCGGGATCGAACGATGGATAGCCATCCTGATGAGCCCCATCCGTGACCTGATGGACCCGTCCAGACCGGACATTGGCGACGAACACGGCAGAAAGATTCTCAGTGATCGAAGCTGCAAAAGCCACCCATTTGCCATCGGAACTCCAGGCGGTGCCGTGCAACCACTGGTGCCGGGAGCGATACAGCACACGCGAGGTGCCCGTTTCAAGATTGAACAAGATCAGCTCATGACGATGATTCGAAATGAGTACCCGGTCGGCCCCGGTGGGAGCCACCATGATGCTGCGCGCCCTTCCGAAATCTCCAGCGTGATACTCAACGTCCGTCGATCCATCAGCGGCACTCACCACCAACCGCTCTTCTCCACCATCATCGGTAACGGAGATAACCCGCTTTCCATCTGCCATCCACGTCGTCAACCGGTAACGGATGGACGAATCCTCACCGTGACGAACCGGTGCCCCTCCGAACGCCGGCATGGTGATTGCCGTGCCACGAGAGACGATGGCGAGCGAGTGACCTTCAGGATGCAGATCCACCGATTCCAACCCCTTCGAAGCCGGGACAAACCGTCGGTTGAGTTGCGGGCGCGCCGATGGCACCGTCACCGTTATCCGCCTGGTCTCCCTCAACTCCGGGTCGAACACCCACAAATCCGCCCCGGAGTGATAGACAATCCGCTGGCCGTCGGTCGACGCGAACCGGGCGTAGAAATCCTCATGGTGGGTATGGCGTTGAATATTGCGGCCGGTAGGGGTGACGGAATAGATGTTGCCGTGGCCCTCGTGATCAGAAATAAAATAGATCCGGCGCCCGATCCACATCGGGTCAGCCAGGTTCCCATCCAACTTGACGAGCGGTGCGTAATCGCCGTCGCCTTTGGCATCGACCCACAACGTCCCGGCCCGTCCGCCCCGATATCGCTTCCACCTCGCCGGGTCCAAAGAGTTGCGGCCGAGCACGACGCCTCGCCCTCCCTGGCTCATCGCCCTGGCAGGGCCGACGTGCCAAGCCGAGGACGGGGAACCGTCAAGCGGAACGGTGTGAAGATGCATCGCTCCCGCAAAAGGTTGCTGCCAATCCGTGGCGACAATCAACGATTTGCCATCCTTGGACCACCCGACGCAATGGCTCGTAGCTCCCCAAAACGTGACTCGTCGTGCCGAACCGCCCGTAGTGTCCATCACGAATATGTCTGTTTGGCCTTCGTCCTTGCTGGTGTAGGCCACCTGCGATCCGTCGGGGGAAAGGCGCGGGAAGATGACTGATCCAGGGTTGGCAGTAAGGCGGCGGGCCGACCCACCGCCGGCGTCAACCGACCAGAGATCGTCTTCTGAGACGAAGACAATAGTGTTTCCGGCGATGGTCGGATGTCGGTAGTAACCAGAAATCACTGATAGCCCTCTCTACAACGAACAATCAGGCTAGTGGTCTGGGCAGAAAATCATCAGTCGGTGGTTGGTCCCGACCCGAAGGCGGCCGACCGGCCCGATGTCTCAGTACGCTGCTGACCTGATTGACTTGCTATTGCCAACCACCGATTCGGGCGTGATCGCCGGGGGCGTGTTGGCGACGGGCCTGATCGGATTCGGAATCTGGCACGCCAGGGCTCATCGAGACCGAAGGATCTTCATCGTCGGCCTCGCAGTGCTGACCATCGCTGGTTTCGGGCTACGCGCCCTGCACTAGGTGACCTGAGCCATCAGCGCAGGTAGCTCGGTCAACGAACCGATGACCCAGTCTGCCGCCGAACCAACCGCCCGGTCATGCCGGTCGAGGAGAACGGACCGGATACCTGCTGCCTTGGCTGCCTCGACGTCTGCTTCCTCGGAATCTCCAACCAACACGGCTTCATCAGGAGACACCCCGAAGCGTTCAAGAGCAAATTCGATGATGGCCGGATCCGGCTTGCCGACCCCGACGTCAACCGCCCGGACAACAGACTCGAAGCGCTCGGCGATTCCTAGCCTGGCCACATCAGCATTTCCGTTTGAAACGACTCCTAATCGCCAGCTTGCCAGAGCGTCAAGAGCCGGCAAGGTGTCGTCAAACAGTCGGAGAGAGTGAGCCTGGTGGGAGAAGTACGAGGCGCCGAGTTCGGCGGCCAACCCGGCCTCGACGATTCCGACCTCTTCGAGGGCACGTTCAAACGAGGCCAGCCGGATCACCGCCATGTCCAGCACGCGCCCTTCCAGCTCGACTGCGACCCGATCCCGGATGGCAATCATGCGGTCAACGGTGAGACCGGCGCTCTCGCGCCCCGGAAAGGCGGTCCAGAGTTCCTCGAGCATGGCGTGCAACGCCTCCCTCATCGCCCCCTGAAAGTCCCAGAGTGTGTCATCGGCGTCGAACAGAACAACGGAAACCAAACCGATCCCCCCTCATCCCGTCCCGAATCGGGTCGTTTGGAGCGACTCAACCGTGGCAGTTCCAAGCAGGTTCAGGTTGTCATCCACCACCGGCAAGCTCGGTACGCCAAGCGTGCGAAGCTGATCGATGCCATCGTCGACGGTGTCCAACCGGCCCAACGAAACCGGTTCTCTCATGCAGTCGACCACCCGGGGTCCGTCGCCTGCCATGAGCAACGAAGTCCCTGTCACGCTGCCAATCAGGACTCCATCCTCGACCACCGCAATCAACCCTCCTGCCATGAGGCGAGCCGCGTCTCCCGCCCCCATATACGGTGACACATATGCAGGTTCGTCCATCCCGTGGAATACCCGCCGGGGGGCCTCTCGAACCGCCACGGCACCGATTGACGACCTGGCAATGAGCCGGGCACCCTTTCCGAAGAACTGGCGCTGTAGGAAAGATCCACCGGGAGCTCCCACCACGAGAAGGGTCCCGTCGCCCGTCTTCTCGATGACCTCCGAAGCACTGCCCGCCTGCAAAATCCCGGCTTCCACACCCGGAACCAGCGCCACCAATCTCTCCACCACGTTCAGCGCCTCAACCTGGCCCCCATCCGTCTCATACGCACATTCCAGCCTGGTTGGCACAGCGAGAGTCGCCCCGAGACGATGCGCCACGCGGGCTGCCAATTCCGAGTGGGGCCCGCCGGCGACCAGAGCTGCGACGGATTCGACCCGATCGAAGGAAACATCAAATGGCACAAGAGTCGGGATGACTTCGAAAGACGCAGAAAACCGTTTGGAGACCAGGATGTCTGCCCGGTGGCCAACAACGAATTCGGTGAGGTCACCTTCGACGCGCTGGGCATCCGGATCGATGAGCGTGGCCAGCTCGACGCATCCATTCCCTCGACTCCAAACCGCTCGTAATCCCTGTGACACCTAACCAACTCCTGAAAAGAATTGTCCAATCGCACCTAAACTGCGCTCGAAGTCATTAACGTGGCTGAGCACATGATCATTTCCGCACCAAACCAAACGCGCCAAAACGAACACCGAGTCGCTCTCACCCCCGACGCCGTCCGGTCCCTCATCGCGGACGGACACACCGTACACATCGAACTATCTGCCGGCACAGCTGCAGGATACCCCGACGAAGCCTACGTTGACGCCGGAGCCACTATGGTCGACGATCCATGGACCGCCGACGTCGTAGCCGTGGTGAATCCCCCCACTCCCGAGGCTCGAGCCGGCCTCCGCAATGGCGCCATCGTGGTCGG
>CAJQPD010000234.1 GCA_905480085.1 uncultured Acidimicrobiia bacterium | reverse complement strand
GTAGCCCCGACCAGATTCGAACTGGCGTTACCGGCTTGAGAGGCCGGCGTCCTAGGCCTCTAGACGACGGGGCCAGAGCTCGGGGGGGAGGACTCGAACCCCCAACGACAGGACCAGAACCTGCTGTGTTACCAATTACACCACCCCCGAAAAAGGGCGACCGGAAGCCTACGCACCTAGCCTTCGGAAGGCAAAACCTACAACGGAGCGTCTGCCGCCCTCCGAATACCCACCGATATTAGGTGGAATGCCGTGCAAAACAGGGTCAACGCCACAGATGGAGCCAATAAGGCATTCCAGGCCGGGTCTCCGGTCAGGGGATGCACGAATGTCGTCCCCCAATAGACCATGGTCCCCCAGCTCACATCGGTATTTGTCTGTCCGAGAAACGAAATGAATCCATCGGCGATGACCGCCCCGGCGACTGCCAGCAACATGAACACGGCCGCCAGCGGAACCAGATGTGGCAGGAGATGACGGGTAGCCATTCGCCACCGGGACACGCCCGTGACCCGGGCCGCGTCGATGAATGGGCGGACCATGATCGATTGGGCTTGAGCGCGAAGCACAATCCCGCCTCCTCCGATGCCGGCGATCAGGCCGTAGAGGAAACCGAACGAAATGGGACCGATCGATTGCGACAGTGCACCAGACCCGATGATCAACATGAAGATCGGGGCGGGTAACAACAGCATGGCATCGGATACGAATCCGACTGACCGGTCAACCCAGGGCGAAGCAACCGCTCCAATCAACGCCACGATCGTTCCCGAGATCGCCGTAACCAATGCTGCCGTCATCGCCAGAAGGAAGGTCGGTCGAGTGGCGGCGAGTAACTGGGACAACACATCACGGCCCTGATTGTCAGTACCGAACCAATGCGCAGCCGAAGGCGGCGACGGATGGAGTAGCTCGAAGTCGTACCCGGTAATCGGATTGTAGATGCCGGACGGCCACACTCTCCCCATCAGGAAGGTGGGCGCCACTGCCATGCCCGCGAAGACCACCAATATGAATATCCCAAGCCAAAAAACCTTCGAGGCCCTCAGACGGCGAAGTAGGCCCGGGTTCATGGCCGGCGGATTCGGGGATCGAGGGTCACGGTCACAATCTCAAGGGTGATTCGTACGAGGAGGGACAGAACCCCGATGACTGCCAGGGCACCCATGACCACAGGAAGGTCCTGAGCGGTGATGGCTGAGAACAAGAAGTCGCCGAGGCCGTGCCAGGACACCGATCGTTCGATGATGACAAGGCCCGTCATGAGGAACGGCACGCTGACCGCGAATCGAGCCAGCAACGGCAAGATGGCATTGGCCGAGGCGTGTCGATTACGAACTTGTCGTTCCGTCAACCCCTTGGCCAAGCCCGTAAGGACATACGGTTCGTGCTCCACGCTGGTCATTGACGATTGCATGATCAGCAAGAACTCCCCGTACGACAGCAAGATGAACGCGACGAGCGGAATGGCCGAATCGAATAAGAGGTCGAGTGCGTACGCTCCCCGGTCACCCTGCCACCACCATGCAAGGGCCAAGGCAATCCCTCCTACCACCATCCACCACGGCCGAGGACGAGCATTCGTATAGCGTCTCAGCAGGGATGTCACGACAGCGGCGATTGTCACACCAATTACCAGCGAGAGCGTCATGTCCAGCAGGATGCGCGACTCGGTGAATGGTGTCGATGACTTCCAGGGGTTGACCGAACCACCCATCGCCCAGTTACGAAGTTCACGCAATGGCTGGCGGGCCCGTTGATTCAGCAAGAAAGCGAGGAACGGCGGGAAAGCCGTCAGAAAAACCAGGCCAACAAAAGTGACAACTTCAGATCGGAGGCCCTTTCGCCACGATGACCAGCGGCCTTGCGCGGTTCCGATCGCATAGGCAATGAGGAGCCCCCCGACGAGTACGAACAACGTGCGGGGCACCGCCTCAGACAACAGGCCGGAGATCGGCGTTCCGATGGTAGAAGTTCCCAACGTCCCCTCGAACAGCGATTTCATCCACCGCCAGTACTGGACCCACAGTGACTGATCCAGCCCATACTGCGCACGGATGGCATCGACTTCGGCCTCGGTCATACCCATCCGCAGCGGCGTGAAGTAGTCACCGGGCACCATCAGCTGGACGGCAAAGAACATGACCGCCAAGAACCCAAATAAAGCGAGAACCCCCTGAACGACCCGGCCCGCCACATATCGCATCCGGCCAACCTAGTAGTTCAAGAATCACCCAGGTTGGCTACAAGCGTATCTAAAGCCGAAGCAGGCAACTCGCCCGTAACCCGTGTGACCACCTTCCCGGAAGCCCCGATCGTCACGATGTATGGGAAAAAGGTCAGTCCGTAGGATCCGGCGGCGTTTCCAGCCGCGTCGTCGAGCAGAATCGGAGCGGTGACGTTTTCGCGGGCCAGCCACTCTGACGGTGGGTAGTTGGGCTGCCCCGACGAAACGGCCGTGGAAACCACGGTCAGTTTGACACCATCCGGGAGGCCTCCAGCTTCAATCCAGTCGACCACGACGGGGATCTCGTTCTGGCAGTGGGAACACCAGTGCGTCACGAATAACACGACCTGCGCTCCATCGGCAGGATCGATCGTCACCGGGGAGCCGTCAAAAGAGACCCCACTCAGCACCGGAGGGGTAAGGCCGACCCCACCGTCCGGCTGACCATATTCAGGCAGCGCCACGCCGGTGACGGTTACATCGGCAGTCTGGTCAACCAATATCGTGGTTGTATCGCCCTGACATGCCGCCAGGATCACAGTCACGGCTACAACCATCAACCATCGTGGCGTCATGCAGTTCTCGCTTTCAACAGATAAAGCATCGATGCGGCGATCCCGAAGAACCCTGCCGCAGCCATGAGCGGAATGGATACAAAGCCGAACACGTCAACCCATCGTACCGAGCATGACGCATCAGGGCCGCAGGTGTCACCTCTCGGAAACAGCTGCGCGTAGTAGTGGTACAAGGCCAAGGCGAACCCGAGAAATGACAGGGATAGGCCGTAGATGGCAATGCCTCGATCGCGTCGGACCGTAGCGATCAACAATATAATCGCCAGCGAGTACATGGCTATTCGCTGATACCAGCACAGCTGACACGGTACGTAGCCGGCGACTTCGGAGTAGTAGAGCGATCCCAACATGGCGATAATTCCGAAGGATGCTGCCGCTGGCAGCGCCAGGCGAACCAACCGATCATCAGTCGGGGAACGTAACGACCATAGAAACCAAAGGCCGCACAAAACAGCGACCAGAGCCAGCAGCGCGAACAGGGCATCCACCCCAGGATTATA
>CAJQPD010000233.1 GCA_905480085.1 uncultured Acidimicrobiia bacterium | reverse complement strand
TGCCGCTATCTGACCCCCGGCAAGAACCCCGATGCCCGCTCCTGCGAGCAACAGAGCTGCGAGAAGGGCGAGGATCAGGACCGTAACGCTCCCCCGATCCTCACTCACGACTCGACGCGCATGGCCGCATCGGCCCGCAATGTGATCGGTAGGCCGAACACCCGGACCGGCAATCGGATAACGACCGTCGCCGATTCACCGACCACGAACGGCCGATCAACGGTGATCGAGGCGTCGGATGCCAATTCACCGAGGGCGACTCGGGTGGCGGACACCGCCTCAGCCGGGTCGGCGGCGATAGCCGCCACCCGGACCCCCTCCCGAGCCGCTTGGGCAAGTTCGAGTTGGGTCCGGGCGACGACCACCACCTCGGTCACGGCAAGCACCACCAGCACAATGGCCGGTATGACGAGTGCAAACTCGACGGCTGCCGAACCGCGCTCACTCATCCCTTGACGAACCCGACAACCTTGCTCAAGACCGAGGAGAACAGGTTCGAAATGAGACCATCCGAACTCATCCATCCGATCAAAGCCAACGCGATGGCGGCGGCGGCCAATATCACGAGAACGTATTCCACCGTTCCCTGACCCCGATCTCCGATGAGAACCCGTGAGCGAATTGCTTGCAGCATGGCTGCTCCTTTGTTGCTTCTGCCGGCGGCCGGCCGGTCCGGGAGGAAGACTTCATGGGAGCGGCAATACCGGTCCGAGTAACCGCCGCCCCGACTCAAGGACGGACGGGCCGACCGTCAACACGACAAACCCGGGAAGGATGAGCAACGCCAGTGGCACGGTGAGTTTCACCGGCAATCGACGGGCTGCCTCGGTCACCTTGAGTCGGCGAGCTTCGCGCTGCTCCTCGACAAACCCGGCGATGGCATCGCCAATGCTGGCTCCCGTGGTGTGCGACCTGGCCAGAACCGCGAACAACCGGCTGCAGGGACCTTCCGCCTCCGAGAGGGCCAGAGCCATCCCGTCGCGTCGGGCGGCTCGCAGCAACGAACGCACGTCGGTGGCGACCGCATGGCAAAGCCCAACGCTTGCCACCGAAAACGCCGACGACAGAGACAGACCGGCTTTGACTGCCACGTACAACCCACGGGCCAACACAGCAACGTCGTGTTCGGCTCGCTGCCGATCATGACGGCTTCGGACAACCCGCTTCACCGCGATTCCGCCAAATCCACCCACAGCGACCAGACCGAGGATGACGGGCGACACCGCCATCATCCCGAGAGCCGCTCCGACCCCCACGGCAGATCGGATGCCGAAGCGAACCCGAAACGGTTCCCACCCGAGGACAGCCAACAACGCCAGCGCAGCGGTCATCGCACGGCCCCGCGAAGCAGGACACCTACGGTCGACGCGCCGGCGCCCAGCAACGCCAATCCGAATCCAAGGATCCCGACTCCGAATCCGGTCGAAGCCAATTCCGCCAGCCGACCGGTAACGGCTTGCCACAAGAGAAACAGAACTGGCAGACCCCCCACCACGAGCGAGGACACTTTCGCCTGAGCGGTGGCCGCCCGCAGCTCCCGGTAGAGGGCACGATCCTCGGCGGCTACCTGGGCCAGGCTTTCGAACATCGAGGCAGTTCCGCCACCCGTCTCGCCCGCCACTCGCATGGCGGCCGCGGCGGCCATCCCGTTCTGAGCGAGTTTGGCGGCTACTCCATCTGCCAGATCGGAGATCGGGACTCCCACCGCCGACAACCGCACCAGCCACCCCAGCTGCAGCTCAGGGGCACGGTCTGCAGCCGCTTCGAATGCCCCTCGCAACGCTGCCCCAGCGCGTAATTCCGAAGCCATGCCAGCGAGAAATCGCGCCTCGGCATTCGTTCGCTGAAGCGCAGTAAGCCGCGTCGTCGATGTCTGCCAACGGTCCCGGGACCGGGGACGCCATTCGGCGCCAACCACGATCGCAACTAGCACGAGGACGACAGCCATCGAGTTTCCACTCCATCATCACCAACGTCCGAAACCTCGACCACCCGTCGCTCGCCTGCGACGCGGGCGACCTGCACAACCACGTCAATCGCCGACATCATCTGTCGCCGAACCGCTGCCTCACCCACTCGTCGCTCGCCGGACATGGCCAGGGTTTCGAGGCGCCAGAGCGCTTCGGCGGGTGAGTTGGCATGGACCGTGGACATCGATCCATCGTGACCCGTGTTGAGTGCCCAGATCATGTCGAGAGCTTCTGGACCACGGACCTCACCGACAATGATGCGGTCGGGCCGGAGCCGGAGGGCGGAGCGGACCAGCTGTTGGAGCGATATCTCACCTGCTCCCTCGGCGTTCGGTGGGCGAGCCTCAAGCCGTACGACATGGCCGGCCAGCTCAAGTTCCGCGGCGTCCTCGACAGTCACGATTCGTTGCGAAGCCGGAATCTCTGTGGAAAGGATATTGAGCAACGTGGTCTTGCCTGCCCCCGTTCCGCCCGAGATAACCAGATTCTTTCGACCGAGAACCGCCTCTCTCAACAGATCAACCACCTCGACGGGAGCCGACCCCGATTCGACGAGCTCGGCCAAGCTCTGGACTGCTTTGGTGAACCGTCTTACGGCCACCACCGGACCGTCGACGGCCACGGGGGGAATGACCGCGTGGAGTCGGGACCCGTCAGACAGCCGGGCATCAACCGTGGGAGAAGCGCGGTCAATCCGGAGGCCGAGCGGCGCCAGGACCCGCTCGACGGAAGCCACCACCGCGGCATCGTCTGGAAAGCGGACCGTAGTCAGCGACATTGATCCAGCTCGTTCCACCCACACCTGAGATGGACCGTTGACGAGCACGTCGGTGACGAGCGGATCGCGGAGCAGTCGTTCG
>CAJQPD010000232.1 GCA_905480085.1 uncultured Acidimicrobiia bacterium | reverse complement strand
AAACCTGGTCAACCCGAGAAAATCGACCTCAAGCTCAATGGGACAGGCCCGGGACAAATCGGCCAGAAACGGGATCGATCCGTTGAGAATGCCGACCAGTACCGGAACCGTCCCGACATAATCGGCCGCCAATTGGGCCCCCAGCTCCTCGATACGGGAATGAAGTGTCTCTTGGGAGACAATCTCGGCAACAGTGTCTCCGGTCATTCGTCGAGCCCCCACAGCCAGTTCCAATATCGGCTTGCCCAGGCAACCGAATCGCGCAACCCGGGGAGCGCGTGCAGATCCTCGGTTCGTACGGAGGTCGTTCCGACCACTTCGTCGTTCACCGTCGCAACCACCACCACCCCACCCTCGGCCGAGCGAGGTTCGGCGACGATTCGATTGTCAGCAGGCACGAACACCTCGACCAGGTCCTCGGCCAGCGCTGGCTCGACGTCACCACCGGTCCGCACAATCCCGAGCTGCTGGGCGACATCGAACACGGATAGCACCGTGAAGGCATCAAACCCGAAGTTGAGTAACTGCGCGCTGTCTGCAAAGTGGTCCTCAGAACCCATCACAACCGCATAGATGCGTCGACCGTCGCGATCGGCCCCGGCCACCAGAGCAAGGCCGGCGTCATTGGTGTAGCCCGTTTTGACGCCGAACGCCCCCTCATAGGTACGAACGAGCTCATTCGACAAGCGGGCGGTCCGGGCCGTTCCGTCCGGTGCGGCGGGCAAGTCATATGAAGTGGTCTTCACGATCGTTGCAAACTCGGGGATCTCCATCCCGTGGCGGGCGATCGCTAACAAGTCGCGGGCCGACGAGTAGTGCCCGGGTGCATCAAGACCATGAGGGTTGACAAAATGGGTATTCTCAAGCCCCATCTCGGCTGCCTTATCATTCATCATCCGGACGAAACCGGCTTCGGACCCGCCGACGTGCTCTGCGAGCGCCACAGCCGCGTCATTGGCCGACTGCAACAACAACGCATACAGGAGGTCGCCCACCGTCATCGATTCCCCGCCATACAATCCGATTTCCGACTCCCCCGCCCCGGCCGCGCGCGAAGAGATCACTACCCGATCGGCCAGGTCGGCGTTCTCAAAGACCACAATCGCCGTCATCATCTTGGTAGTCGAGGCCATAGGTCGCTGTGTATCGGGATCTTTTGAGGCGAGCATTTGATCGAACGTGTCGTCGTAGACCAGCCAGGTGGCTGCCGAGATCGAAGGTGGCTGAGGGACCGGTAATCCTTCGAGGGGAATGGGGATCTGCGCAACGGTCGCCGCTCCGACGATCGGGGCGAAAAGTACTGAGACCAGCACCACGGCTATGGCAAGCAACCGACTCATCGGTCAAGGATGGTGGCAAGTTCCTCGCGCAGAAGATGCATTGTCGTCGTCGCGAACGCTCTGGCGAGGATCGCCATTCGGTCGGCGACGTTCTGGTGAGCTTCAGGACTAGCCGTGCGCATGAGCGGAGCGATGAGTTGTTGCACCAGGTCCGCCTGGCGATCCGCCGTCAACCGCAGGGTTCGTATGTGACGGGATTCCAACCCAAGATCCAGTAGCAGACGAGATTGTCTCGCCACCGCCAGAGCATCTGGACCGAAGAGGCCGCCTTTGGTTCGTCGCAGAACGCCGTGGCCCTCGAGTTCGGTGACTTCGGCGCTCGAGAGGCCGGATCTCCGTACGAGTTCATCCTCGGTCACCGGTTCGTCCTCGCTGAAGAACTCAGCGGTCGGGGTTTCATCGTCATCCCAGGACGTGATCCCGTGCTCCCAGTCCGCCAACCGGGATTTGATGACCTTGAGGGGGAGGAAGTGGTCTCGCTGCTGCTCGAGGATAAAACCGAGTCGTTCCAGGTCTTCCTCAAAGAACTGGCGGTACCCGGAGGCAGAACGCGTCGGCGCGATCAGCCCCTGATTCTCAAGAAACCGTACTTTCGAGACCGAGATCTCCGGGAAATCATCCTTGAGGAGGTTGATTACTTCACCAATGGAAAGCGGTTCGGCGTCAGGCATCACCAAGCGCCACTATCAGATGGAACTTCCCGACAATCACTTCATCACCCGCTTGAAGCGGAGCACGTTCGACGCCCACATCACGCACATAGGTTCCGTTCGTGGAACCGGAGTCTTCAACGATAAGTCCAGTTTCCGAAAGCATGAAGCGACAGTGATGGCGACTTACCGTGATGTCGTCCAGAAAAATGTCGCTATTTGGGTGTCGACCAACCGTGGTCGTGCCCTGGTTGAGGATATAGGTCAACCCGGCTCGCGGACCCCGTTCAACGACGAGCGCATATCCGGGTACCCCATCGACATGGGCCGCTTCCTCAGCCGACAGAGCCGGATGTTGGCCGGGCGTCACCGGGACGAAAATGACGGTTGGCTCAACGTCTCCTTCAACCGCGCACGTCGGGCAGTCCGAGGATTCCTCGGGCAACTCGTTATGACAGGTAGGACACGTCATACGACTCATGGTAGCTATCTACAGCTCCGCTACCAGGGCGCCGTAGGCTTGATTGTCGATGAGTACCGAAAGGTCGGCGCCGTCGGAAGGACTCAGCTTTACGATCCAACCGGCTCCGTATGGATCGCTGTTCACGAGTTCGGGTTGGTCGTCGAGCGATGTGTTGACGGCGACTACTTTGCCCGATACCGGTGAATACACCTCACCGACCGACTTGGTGGATTCGACCTCGGCGAGGGTCTCGCCGGCCGTCACATCCGAACCAACATCAGGTAGATCCACATAGACGATGTCACCCAACGCGTCCTGAGCAAAATCACTGATTCCGACCGTCAGTACACCATCATCGCCACGCACGATCCACTCGTGCGCCGCGGTATACAGACGATCTTCAGGAATGTTCATGGCGGTCCTTCTCTTCGGTTGCCTGGGAGCTTAACGATTTTCTGGTAGCGAGGCGCACATCTGCGCCGTACAAAACTGCCACGGCCCAGTACAGACCCAACCCAACTATGCCTGCGAGGCCGGCCAGCGGCCCCAGGACTTGCTCGAAAAACCCGGCCTCGGACACATAATACGCAGGAATGGAGCCGTACAACAGGAACGTGGCCAGTTTCCCGATCCACCGGACATCGATCGTGTCATGGTGAACCACCAACAACCAGCCGGCAAGTGCGGCCACGATGCTCTCCCTCACGAGGAGACCACCTACCAGCCAGCCGGGAAGAATACCGGCGATCCATCCGGCAACCACGGCTGCAACGATCGCCAGCCGGTCGGCGATCGGGTCGAGCATTTTGCCGAGCTTCGAAACCTGGCCCAACCGTCTGGCTAGATAGCCGTCCAGCCAGTCGGTGCTACCGATTGCCAGAAGCAAAAACCCGGCTGCGATCAACTCGTCGGCGCCCAGCAACAACCACACAAAATAGGGCACCGCCAGGATGCGGGCAAAGGAGATTACGTTGGGGAATGTCAGGACCCGGTCCTCGCCCCCCCGCCCATCAGCCAGCAGAAGACTCCACCAGGTGGCACGCCACGAAATGACGGTTCCCCTTGTCCTCAAGATCAGGGTGGTCGTGTGTGCGACAGAAGTCCGTTGCCATCGGGCAGCGGTCGACAAAACGACAAACCGGTGGTGGATTGATCGCCTTGGCAATTCCACCTTTGATGAGAACGTCGGGTCGCTTATAGGCGGGATCCGGCACCGGCACTGCCGACAGCAACGCTTTCGTATACGGGTGTAAGGGATTCGCCAACAGCTCTTCGGTGTCGGTGATCTCAACGATCTTACCGAGATACATCACCGCGATTCGATCACACATGTATCGGGCCACTGCCAGGTCATGGGTGATGTACAGATACGACACACCGAACTCTTCAGCGAGAGACAGCATTAGATCCATGATGGAGATCCGGATCGAAACGTCGAGCATCGAGGTTGGTTCATCCGCCACGACGAACGAAGGGTCAAGTACCAGCGCGCGAGCGATGGCGACCCGCTGGCGCTGCCCACCGGAAAGCTCGTGCGGGTACCTGAACATAAACGTGTCGGCCGGGGACAGTCCCACGAGGTCGAGCAGTTTGGCAACCCGCATCTCGCGTTCCAGGACGCTCCCAACCCGTTGGACCGTCAGTGGCTCGGCGACCGTGTCATAGACGGTCCGGCGGGGGTTCAGCGACTCGAAGGGGTCCTGAAATATCATCTGAACCCGACGTCGGAACCGCAGCATGTCACGTTTCTCGATGGCCGCGATGTCGAGCATCTCTTCGCCATCTTGCAGCAAGATCGAGCCGGCAGTTGGCTCCATCAGCCGGACCAACATGCGGCCGGTAGTCGATTTGCCGCAGCCTGACTCCCCGACCAACCCGAGGGACTCGCCCGGGGCGATCTCAAAGTCGATGCCGTCTACCGCGTGGACATACGCGTCCGGTGCACGAAAACGGCTTGAGCCGATCGGGAACAGCTTCTCGAGACCCTCGACCTTGATGAGCGGTCGGGTCGAAGCTGGTGCTTGGACATCGGTCATTTTCGCAACCCTTCACTCAACGGTGGTACGGATTCCCAGTTCCAACAGGCCACCTGGTGCCCTCCGCCAATCTCAGCGAGCGGCGGCTCCTCGGTGCGGCACTGATCAGTCACGAACGGACAGCGCGGATGGAACCTGCATCCTGGCGGAGGATCGAGCAGATTCGGCGGCTCGCCTTCGAGAGGGGCAAGCTTGCGACGAGGCCCGGTGATGGAAGGGGTTGAAGACAGCAACAAGAATGCGTACGGATGCTTGGGATTGTGGAACACCTCGATGGTCGGACCGGTCTCAACCATCTTGCCGGCGTACATGACGCCCATCCGGTCGGTGACCTCGGCAATGACGGCAATGTCATGCGAGATATAGATGATGCTCATCCCGAGATCGTGCTGAATCTTCTTCAGCTCGGTAAGAATTTGGTCCTGGACGATGACGTCAAGCGCGGTGGTCGGTTCGTCGGCAATGATGATCTGCGGATCACAGGAGAGGGCCATGGCGATAATGGCTCGCTGGCGCATCCCCCCGGAGAACTCGTGCGGATACCGGTCCATCATCTCGGGATCAAGACCGACCATCTCAAACAGAGACGCAATTCGCTCCCGACTCTCGGTGTGCGAAAGCTGAGGCCGGATATGCAGATCCATCGCTTCTTTGATCTGTGCACCCACTCTGTGAACCGGGTTCCAGGCGTTCATGGCACCCTGGAAGACCATCGAAATATCAGACCAACGGTGTGATCTGACCTCGGCCGGAGTCATCTTCAGCATATCTTCGCCATTGAGAACGATCTCGCCCCCTTTGAAGGTGGCGTTCTCGGCCTGCAGTTGCAAGAGGGCCATGGCCATTGACGTCTTCCCGCATCCGGACTCGCCAACCAGCCCGAACGATTCTCCTGACTTGAGTGAGAACGACACGTTCTCGATTGCGGAGACATCGCCCTTTTCGGTGCGATAGTGCATGACGACGTTGCGGACCTCCAGGATCGGGGCGTCGTTCGGTACTGCTTTGGATATGGTCACGTCAACCCCTCCTAGCGATTCCGCAGGCGCGGATTGATGATTTCATCCATGCCCAGACCGGCGAGATAGAACGCTCCGGCGAGGAGCGTGACCGCCAACCCGGCAGGAACAATGAGCCACCACGTTGACGGATTGAGCAAATATCCGGCCGATTGGGTCTTATTGATCATGAGCCCCCAACT
>CAJQPD010000231.1 GCA_905480085.1 uncultured Acidimicrobiia bacterium | reverse complement strand
GGGCCGGATCGTTCGTGAAGGACCCGCCGCCGATCTCCTGGACGACAAAGAGCTCCAAGCTTCTTACTTCGGGATGTAAGGGAAGTTCTCGATGGCTTGGCTAGTTGTTCGCAAGGGCGAAACCGAAGTATCAGCCGGGTTGCCGGGCACAACCGAACGAATCCTGGTCGGTCGCCACTCGGGGGCAGTCCACCTCGAAGTCAGCGAGGTAACCGTCGCTGGCCAGGCCGAGGTTCCGGGACATCGGCACCCATTTGAAGAGTCGTTCTATGTTCTCGAAGGGACCGGGGTCGTCACCATCGGAACCTCCACTTATGAAGTGACAGTCGACGACTTCGGGCTCGTGCCTCTCGGTGCCCCACATGCCTGGACGAACCTGACCGACGGCCCGCTCCGGGTCTTGCGGGTCCGGGCACCCCAACCCCGCCAGATGCGTGGCGGGGGTCCCAACTATCTCACCGACGACGCCGCCCCGCAGCGGTCCGGCACCGAGCCGCCCCGAGCCGTGGCCGCTCCCCACCGTCCGGTCGGCCGTTTCGAATCGAGCCAGCTTCCGCCCCCGGGGCCGCTCAACATGAAAGGCTATCGAGGACCGCGCATTGGCGGGGTGTCCATCTGGATGCTGATCGACGAACTGGTGGGGGCCGTCCATCACACGATGTTCATCGTGGAGTTCGAGTCCGGCGGTGATCGTCGTCCCGCCGGAGACCACTTCCATCCGTTCGAAGAGGCCTACTACTTCACGGCCGGGTCGGCAATCGCCCATCTTGAAGGTGAAGACGTCCCGGTTTCGGCTGGAGATCTGGTCTTCTGCGGTGTCAACGACCTGCACGGGTATTCCGTTACCAGCGCCGAACCCATGCGATGGATCGAAGTTCAGTCACCGGCCCCACCCCCGAACGGGGCAACATTCTTCCCGGACGATTGGCATACCGACGCAGACGGCCACGCGTAGCAGCGTCATGTCGGGGATGTCCCCCTGGTCAGGACTCCAACTGCTCCGATAGGTACACCCAATCGCGGGAGAACCGATAGGAGTGGCGGGGAGGTGGTGCCGGGGCCTGGGTTTCCAACCAGCGAACTATGCCGTTGCCAACGTTGGTGAACGAATGTACGCAGCCGACGCCTGCCCAGGCGATGTCTCCTGGTACCAGACGGTACGGCTGACCATCGAATGAGGCTTCGACCTCGCCTTCGAGGATGAGGTAGGCCTCTTCTAGGGGATGGTCATGGGCTCCGGCTAACCCATTCGGCTCGTACTGGACCATGAACATGGTTGACAGTTGGGCACCCAGATCCGAGTCCACCATCATCTTGACCGTGATCCCGCTGTAGACGAGTAACGCGGTTCGCATGCTGGCCGACACGGCAAGCATGTCCTGGGTTTGCTTCTTCGGGTCCATATTGGAGTCGGCAATGTGCCCGAAGGAAAGGGTCCGCGGATCTCGCGCATCGACGGTGACGGGTTCCCTGGTCACGATTGGCGCCGGGAAATAGGTGTCGTTCCCGAAGCGTTCCCGGGGCATCGGCGCTTGCATATCGGCCCAGCGAGCCGGTTGGTCGGACAAGTTTCGCCAGGCGTGCGGACCGCCAACTGGCACGACGCCGTAGTCACCCCTCTGCAGACGAAAGGAGCCCTCGTTGGTGTCGACGATCACTTCGCCTTCAAGGATGTAGAAGCTCTCCTCGAACGAGTGAACGTGCGTGTCGATGGTCCCCCCCGCTTCCAACGAGCAAAGACCGAAGCCCATCTGTACCGATCCGCCCGCTTCATCGACTGCGGCGGCTCTGGTAAATCCCGATGACCGACCAACGAACTCGGTCGGCGTTTGGTAGGCGAGGTCCCCCGCCGGTCGCACAATGTGGTGTGACATCTATTCCTTCCTCGCCTTCTTGTCGTTCGGACCGGCCGGTCCTATTGGTGAGTACTGTCCCTGAGAAAGATGGCCAACGCACTCATGTCACGGCCGCCCAGACCTGCGTCGATGGCCCGCCGCGCCAGCGCCAGGTTGGCGAGCGAGACCGGCATTTCCACCCCAACCCGCTCCCCTAGTCCGGTAATCAGATCAAGGTCTTTGGCGACAAGGTCGAGACTGAACGCCACCGGGGCCGTCTCGGGATCCTGATACGCCGCCTGTTTGTACTGCACAAAAGGGGCTCCACCCGCTCCGGCGGCGAACACCTCATAGGCTGCCGCCCGCTCCACGCCGGCCGCTTCGGCAAGGACCAGCGCCTCGGCCAAGGCCCCATTGATCCCGTGGACGAGTGCATTCACGGCCAGTTTGATGGTGGCCCCTGAACCGCGCCCGCCGACGTTGAACAGTCGGGCAGATAAGGCTTCCAATACTGGACGGGCCCTCTCGATTGCCTGGGCGTCACCGCCCGCCATGATCGTCAGCTTCCCTTGCTCGACCAATTGGACCGAACCGGACACCGGGGCATCGACCAGGTCTGCTCCGGCAGCATCAACCAGGCCACCGATCTCATCCACCACCGAGGGATCGATGGTGCTCATTTCGACAACTACGGCTCCCGGCCGTACCCCGGCCGCAATTCCGTCCGGTCCTGAGTACACCGTTCGGACCGCCCCGTCATCTGCCAGGCTGGTCAGGACGACATCGGCCGCCCCGGCGGCATCTCGAGGTGTTCCTGCCACGCGGGCCCCAATGGAGTTCGCCACCGTTCGGGCCGTGTCCGGACTCCGGTTCCATACGGTCAGTTCAAACCCGGCTTCCGACAGGGTCTTGGCCATGGCAGCGCCCATGCGACCCATGCCGAGGACCGAAACACTGGAATTCGCCACGGGAATCACGCTCCTACTGTCTTGCTTTGGTGGCTAGCCCGAAGGATATGCCAAACGTTTGCACCGCCTCGACACTAGCGACTCCGTAGTGCGATAGTCGGGCGTCTAGGGGCTCACGGTTGGCGGTTTTCCGAAAGCTCACTCAACAGACGGGCCGATGCACACCGGCATATGAGTGAGCCACCCACACCGCTGTCAATCATCGGGATCTTCACGAGCGACCCCGGGGGCGTCCAAATCACGTAGGGTTGGGGCATGGACCTTGACGCAGCAAATCCGTTCTTACACGAGCACAGCCACGGCGTTTTGATGACGATCAAACGTGACGGGCGGCCGCAGGCTTCCAACATCTCTTATGCCTACGACCATGGAGTAGCCCGAATGTCGGTAACGGACAGCCGGGCCAAGACCAAGAACCTCCGCCGGGACCCGCGGGCCAGCCTGCATGTCACGTCGAAAGACTTCTGGCGTTTCGTGGTCGCCGAAGGGACGGTCGAACTCAGCCGGGTCACAACTACTCCAGGAGACGCCGCCGGCCAGGAGCTACTCGAGGTCTACAACGCCATCAGTCCCGTTGCCCATCCCGACCCTGACGAGTTCTTCGCCGCCATGGTCGCTGATCAACGCCTGGTGATCCGGATGAACGTCCAACGGGTCTACGGTCAGCTCCCCGGATAG
>CAJQPD010000230.1 GCA_905480085.1 uncultured Acidimicrobiia bacterium | reverse complement strand
ACCAACATGGCGTTCTGCGAGATCGTTTGACGTATGAAATCATGGACCCGGCGGCGGTTGGCCAGTCAGGCAGCCAGATTGTGCTCGGCAAGCACTCCGGGCGGGCCGGCTTCCAAGATGCTCTGAACAAGATCGGTGTGTCGCTTGAAGGCGAGGAATTCCAGCGGGCATTCAACCGCGTCAAGGAATTGGCCGATAGGAAGGTGGAGATCAACGAAGAGGAGCTCCGCCTGATCGTTTCAGACACACCCCAAGGGGAAAACGCGGTTCAGTTCGTCGGGATGCATGTGGCCGGTGGCCACGACATCACACCGGCCGCCACGGTAACCCTGCTCTTGAACGGACGCCAGGAGTCATTCTCCGGAACAGGCGACGGCATGGTTCATGCTGCATTCGCTGCTCTCCAACAGGGTTTCGGGGTTACCGCCGGACTCATCGATTACCGCGTTGTCCCCGTCACTGCCGGAGCAGACGCCATGGCCGAAGTCAACGTCGTGATCGGGGTTGATGGCAACACGTACTCGGGTCGCGGCATCGACACCGACGTTGTCGAGGGATCGGCACGAGCTTTTGTGGCAGCGCTGAATAAGTCCGTAGGATCTAAGTCCAAGGAGGCATGAACATGGATACCTACAGGATCGCTTCGATTGGTGGCGATGGCATCGGCCCGGAGGTTATGGAGCAGGCCCGCAAGGCGCTGGCCGTCGCCGGCGAGCGGTTCGACTTCGATCTCGAGTACACCCATTTCGATCTGGGCGGCCATCGGTATCTGACCACCGGAGAGGTTCTTCCCGATGAGGAATTGGCGCAGATTCGCAATCACGACGCCATCCTCTTGGGAGCGGTTGGTACTCCCGACGTCCCGCCGGGTGTGCTTGAGCGCGGTTTGCTCCTCAGGATCCGGTTCGAGTTCGACCAGTACGTCAACCTCCGACCCGTAAAACTGTACGAGGGAGTCCCCACCCCCATCGCTGGCCTGACACCCGATCGGTGCGACTTCTTGGTGATCCGCGAAAACACCGAGGGCTCATACGTCGGGTCCGGTGGGTTCTTCCGCAAGGGAACCCCATACGAGATCGCCACCCAGAACTCGATCAACACCCGCCACGGTGTCGAACGGGTCCTCCTGAACGCTTTCGAACGGGCCACCAAACGCAACAACAAGCTCACCGTTGCCCACAAGACCAACGTGATGGCCTTCGCCGGAGACCTATGGTGGCGCACCGCCCAGGAACTTGCCCCGCAGTTTCCCCATGTCGAGCTTGAGTACGTTCATGCCGACGCCTTGTGTTTACACATGATCAATACGCCGGAACGCTATGACGTCATCGTCACGGACAACCTGTTCGGCGATATCGTGACGGATCTCGGTGCCGCCATCCAGGGTGGACTTGGCATGGCTGCCTCCGGCAACATCAACCCCGCTCACGGAACTCCCTCGATGTTCGAACCTGTTCATGGCTCGGCCCCCGACATCGCCGGCAACGGCTGGGCCAATCCAGTCGCGGCCGTCCTGTCAGCCGCCATGTGCATGGACGACCTTGGCGAACCAGAGGCAGCGATTGCTCTCGAAGCAGCCGCAACATCCGTGCTGCCACAGCTCAAGTCGATGGGCGGTCCGGATATGGGTATGTCCACGGACCAGATCGGCGACCTTATCGCCGAACGCGTCGCCGGGTAACAACCCGACGGCCGACAATCGAGTGGGCATTGAACGGTTTATGCACCCCAAGCCGGCGCTTTCGCAGCGTTGCGCCAACAACAAAGTTCGATCGATCAGGACCGTCTTGGCTGACGGCCGTCATGGCTGACGTTTCCCAGCGATGCGACGACACCAGGGCCAACTTAAATCAGGTACGTGACCGTGTGACGGTCTTCTGGAATGACGTTTTCTCAACGAAGCAGCGACACCAAGCATCAGCAGGGTCCGTCGAGACGGTTCGACGGTCTTCTGGAATGACGCTTACGCAACAAAACTGCGACACCCGGGAACCTGAGCTCCTCGGACGCGGTCGGCTGGATTCTCCGTCGGTCCCCCCAGCGAAGCGAAGTGGTTCGTCCGGGGGTCGGGTCCCATCGGCGTAGGTTATGGGTAGGGGGGTTCGTCCCCAACAACGGCACACTCAACGACACAACGACACAACGACACAACGACACAACGACACAACGACACAACGACACAACGACACAACGACACAACGACACAACGACACAACGATGGCGGTCTAGGCCCTCACAGGGACCGGGCTCCCCTTTCGGTCCCCCAGCGAAACGAAGTGGAGTGTGGGAACCGTGATTTTCGGTCGAGATGCAGGTCCACAAAACCGGTGTCGAACACCAGCGGCCGAACCCTATCTCTGACCGACCGCAGATTCTTGAGATTTCCTTTGTGAGTGCGGGTTTTCGGCCGGTTTTTGTCACAGCCGGGTCGTATCTTTGAACCATGGAAACGCAACAGAACTCTGAGACAACCGACAGTTTGGAACGGCGACTCGTCGACGACGAACAGCTGATCGGTCGACTTCGGGCCCGCCAAGCCGCCATCGTTGCGGTCCTCGACGCACGCCAGGTGGCCCTGGCCGATGGGTGCCG
>CAJQPD010000229.1 GCA_905480085.1 uncultured Acidimicrobiia bacterium | reverse complement strand
CCGACCGCCCCTGCACCGGCAAACCCAACCAATCCATCCCCCCCAACAATGCCGGTTCCTCCGGCGGAACCTTCCCCACGAATTGTCTGCCCTGATTGCTCGTTTTCCTTCATCGTCGGGGCCGTCGACCTGGCCACTTGTCCTAATTGCCAGGCTGATGTCCCGGTAGGCGCCGGGCCGGCAGACGACTAGCCTTGAGCGAACTGGAAGGTGGACGTATGGCTGCGGGGCGGCTGAGGCGATTTGAACACAATCGGTTCCTCGGAGCCAGGGACACCATGATTGTGTACGACTGCGACGATCCGGCTCAGTTTGCCGAGCTCTCCGAACGCAACGACGTCGACAATCTGACCATGCGGAACCTCATCTCAACGTTTGGCCCTGATGCCCTTTCGGAAGCCTCCAACCGTGGATTTCGACCGAGGTGAGACTTCGTAACGATCGGTAGTTTCAAATGGCTACGCGCCAGGCGATCGATCACCGGGGTGCCAACCGAAGGCTTCAGCCATGAGATCGGTCACGACCGCTTCTCGAAAGTAGAAGAAGTGATCTGAACCCTTGATCACGTGAAGCTGGCCCGAAACCTGTTCGATGTACGCTTCCGTCTCAGCCACAGTTGTGAATTGATCCCTGTCGCCGAGGATGAATGTGCGAGGAGCCGCGGGGAGGCGAAGTGGGAGGGTTGGGCTACGAGCGCCTGTGACAGGTGGAGCAATGCCAGCCCACGGAACCACCGTACCGGTGTGGGCCATCCAGACCAATGAGGTGGCCGCTCCGAATGACCATCCGCCCAGAAAATATGGTCCGGCTGCTTCCTCGCCAACCGCCTCCCATGCCGCGCTGATATCGGCGATTTCGGCCTGACCGTAACCATGGGTCCCGGAGGATTCTCCGACGCCTCGAAAGTTGAAGCGGAGAACGGTGAAACCTCGACCGGCGAGCCCCTCGGCTACGTGATTCATGAGCGGGGCTCGCATCGTCCCACCCTGCAAAGGGTGGGGGTGACACAGGACCACCGTACCGATCGATTGGCCGGATGGTCTATCCCAAAGCGATTCAAGTTTCTCGCCGTCGCTCGTGACGAGGGTGTGATTGGCGGGGGTCATCGGCCGGTTCTTTCATACTGCCAATTCGACGGATCTCCGACGAGACGCAGTCTGCCCTTTCGGCGTAGGTGTTCGAGGTGAGCCAATGTTTCCTGAATGGCCAGGCGTTGCTGCAGAAAACTGAGGTTGGGTCGGAAGGTCGTCTCCATGACGTGCCAGGCAGTGTCGGGTCCGGTGGTGAGGTGATCGATCATGTCTTCAAGACGGCGATCGTGATGGAGGGAGATCTGATGGGCCCGCTCCGATCCTCGCTCGATCTCGGTGCCGTGGGCAGGGTGGGTCAGTGAGGTCTCAAGTCGGACGATCCGCTCGATCGAGGCCAGGTAGTCGCCGAGATGGTCTGATTCGGGCCCCGTGTACGGAACGAATGGCGAGATACGGGGAAGGACATGGTCTCCGGAGAACAGAAGGTCGGTCCGAGAGTCGACCAGGCAGATGTGATTTATCTGGTGGCCGGGCGTGTACAGCACTTTCAAGTATCGATCGCCGCCCAGACTGATCCGGTCGTCGTCAGCCACGACGTCGGACGGATTCATGGCGATTCCGTACCAGGGCGGGCGTTCCCAGTCCGTGAGAAGTGCTTTTGTGAATTCGGTTGGTGCCCCGTGGGCTCCCGCTGCCGCGGCGAGGTCCGTGGCTCGAAGTGTCCAATCGTTGTAGCGGGGGATCTCGTCGGGAGTGGTCTCGTGCATGACCCACCTGGCTCCGGTCTCTTCGACCAGGGCGCCGGCCGCTGCCACATGGTCAACGTGGAGATGTGAGCCGATCAAGGTCGTGAGGGTGCCGCCAATCGTGGTCAAACCGGTTCGAATCGCCGCCAGACCCGCTTCGCTTTCGACCCCGCAGTCAAGCATCGTAAGGCCCTCCTGGCCTTCGAATACGTAACAGTTAACCGACTTGGGTGCGACAAAAGGTAGCGGAGCGGCAATGCGCCAGATCCCGTCGCCCAGATCGGTGACTGTCAATTGTGGGCCAGCGATTCTTTCACGACGAACGTGAGAAGGAGTGTGATATCAAAGCTGGCAGGTAGTCCCGATCCATCGACCTTGCCCGACATCGAGACGACCTCGAACCGGGTGATCTCACTCACGGACTCTGCGGCCCGGCTGAGGATGGTGCGGATGGCGTCCTCGTAACTAGTCGGTGATCCGCCTGACAGGGTAACTGTTTTGGTGATGGCACTCATGACCAGGAGACTAGACGGCGATGCGATTCTGGCGCTCCGGTGCGGGCTATCTGTCGGTCATCGGCGGAGGTGACGAGGGAGGAGGTGAGTGGGGACCTCCGGGATCTGGCGGGAGACAAACAGTTCTCCGCCTGCCCAGACAGCCAGGCCGGCGGCCACCAGCGATTGGAGACGAATCGGACGGCGAATGCGCCGACCCTGTTCGGCTGCCCTGATCAAACGCAGCAAGTCGGCGACTGCCTGAGGGCCGAGTGCGGCCGTCCAACGGGAGCGAACGTAAGGATCGGTGAAGAGGATCGGGGCCGGACGCTCGTAGAGGTGCGGGCGAACCCACGGCCGTGGTTGAGCGGACCGACGAGGACCTGGCGCACCCGGGATTGGTGCGGCGGCTGATGCAGCGAGGTTTTCCTCGGTCCCGGGTACGACAGGTCTCACCGTTACGAAATATCACACAACGTTAACCAATGTCAACCACTATGTTTGCCTGCCGAACTCAACCCTCGCTTTTCCGTACCGCGAAGATGATGATGATCGTATCGCCGTCTCCGACCAGGGTGCCGGGGGCCGGTCGTTGCCGGACGATTTTGCCGACCTTGTTGGAGTCGCCTGTTTCGACAGTCTGAAAATCGACGAGCAAGGTGATTCCGGTCTCAGCCTGGAAGTTGTTGAATGCCCGTTCGAATTGGGCCTGGTCGAGTCCTTCAAACAGGGGGAGAGGTCGACCTTCGACGGAGATCGAGATGGTGACCGACGAACCCTGAGGCAGGACGGCACCGGCTTCAGGTAGCTGAGCAATGACGGTGCCAGCCGGCTCATTTGATGGCACCTCCTCGACGACTGTGTTGAGGTGCGCGGTAGCAATAGCGTCGGTTGCTTCTTCTTCAAGCATGCCCACCACGTCCGGTACGTCGGTCGATGGGGTTCGCAAGTAGGCGGAGATTCCTTCCGGATCGGGTGGGAAGTCATCGGCGGGCTTGTCTGCGAGATAGATCTGCATGAACTCTTTCCAGATCGGCGCCGGGACACTTCCACCGAAGACTCTCGAGTAGGTCTCACCGTGGATCCGGACGTTTGTCAGTGGTATCTGACTGTCTGGAAAACCCACCCAGACGGCAGTCGCTGCCTGGGGGACGAATCCTACGAACCAGGCTTCCCGGTAATTTTGATGGGTACCGGTCTTCCCACCCTGTGGTCGTCCAATGTTGGCCCGCGGGGCGGTGCCGCTCACGGGTACGACCTCAAGTGGTTGGCGGGCGGCGGCGATTACGGCCGCGTCAACCACTTGAACGCGGTTGATCTCGTGCTGGTAGATGATGCTGCCTGCCGAGTCCGTGATCGACTCGACGAGGTAGCTCTCTGCCCAGAAACCATTGGTCGAGAAGTTGGTAAAAGCCGACGCCATCTCAAGCGGGGAAACCGCTCCCACGCCCAGTGTGATGGCGGGAACGGCCGGTAAATCTGACTTGACCCCCATCCGGTGGGCGACGTCGACGATTTTCTCGGGACCGGTTTCGATGGCGACACCGGCGTATACGACGTTGACCGAGTTGTATGTAGCGTCGAAGAGTCGCATGAGCCCGGATCCGCCACCGCCCGCGTTACTCACGGTCCAAACCTGACCCCCGCCGATCTCGAACTCTTTGGGACTCTTGGAGTCCCAAAAAGAGTTAAGCGAGGTGCCCGCCTCGAGTGCAGCCACCAGCGCGAACGGCTTGAAGGCCGATCCAGGATTGCGCTTGCCCTGGGTAGCCAGATCAAACTGCTCTTCTCCAAATGGCAAGCCGGATGCCATGACCAGGATGGCGCCAGTCTTGGAATCCACGGTGGCGATGGCCCCGGTGGGAGCCTTCTCCGTGGGATCCGCCGGGGTAGGTAGCCAGTTGTGGAGGATGTCGTTGGCGGCGTTCTGGAGGTCAAGATCGATGGTTAAGCGGATATTCAGTCCACCCCCGCCTTCACACTCAACGTCATCGGCCGGGCATCCGAAGATGGCCTGCTTGCGTTCGTCGCGGGTAGCTCCCAGGAACTCGAATTCCGGATCATCGAGTAGTCGTCGTTTGACTTCGGCGACGACATGATCGGCCGGGCTGATGAATGTTTTGGGCGGCGCGATCGACATGTTTTCGGCAATGGCGAGATTGCGCTGGTCCTGCGTGATGAAATCGGCGTCGAACATTTCGTCGATGACACTGTTGCGCCGGTCGAGGGTTGTCTCCGGGTTGGAGCGGGGACTGTAGACGGAAGGGTTGCGAGGAAGTACGGCCAGCGTGGCAGCTTCGGCAACGGTTAGCTCGTCGAGCTCCTTATCGAAGAACTCGCGGCCGGCGGCTCGGACACCGTAGGCGCTGGAGCCGAAGTAGACGGAGTTCAAGTAGTACTCCAGGATCTGCTCCTTGGAGTAGCGACGCTCCAACTCGATAGCTGTCACTGCCTCACGCAGCTTGCGCTCATAGGAAACCTCATCCCCAACAAAAGTCTTCTTTACGACCTGCTGGGTGATCGTGGACCCACCGCGCTGGGTATCCGAACTCAAATTGTCGATAAAGGCCGACGCGATGGCGCTCCAGTCGACTCCCGAGTGTTGAAAGAAGTCTGCGTCCTCGGCAGCGAGAATCGCATCGATCATGACGTCGGGTATGTCTTCGAAGCGAACGGGTTCTGAGACGATGCCATCGTGGAGTTCGGCGAGCAGCGTGCCGTTCGACGCATAGACGAGTGACACGCGAGAGAGGTTCGGGAAGTTCAACGCGTCTCCGTCGACTTCGGGGATGATGGCCGATTCCATG
This sequence comes from uncultured Acidimicrobiia bacterium, assembly GCA_905480085.1. Classification (GTDB taxonomy): domain Bacteria; phylum Actinomycetota; class Acidimicrobiia; order Spongiisociales; family JAENVV01; genus JAENVV01. The sequence continues at coordinate 4,521 of CAJQPD010000229.1, read as the reverse complement.
TCGACCATCACACTGTGGGCGGTCGTGGCTGCCATAAATGAGAAAAGACCGACCCATGAAGCGGTCAATACGCTGATGGATAGCAGGATGGCCGTTGCGACGAACCACTTGCCGCGCCGCTCGCGCCTCTCTAGCTGATGGATGTTGGTGGTCATACGGATATCCAACGAAAGGGGGTCGGGAAAAGTTGCCGGTAATCTATAACTTTACAGGGTTGGAGATCTTAGGGCATGTCAAACGAATCCAGGCACACCAGTAGCGGGATTGAGATCGATGTGCTCTATGGCCCGGATCGCCCCGTCGATCCTGAACGCATCGGGGCACCCGGGGAATACCCGTTCACCAGGGGGCCGTATCCCTCGATGTACCGCGGCCGGCTTTGGACGATGCGTCAGTACGCGGGGTTCGGTTCTGCGGTGGCAACCAACGAACGTTTCAAAGCCCTGCTGGCGGCCGGTCAAACCGGACTGTCGGTGGCCTTCGACCTTCCGACGCAGATGGGCTACGACTCGGACCATCCAATGGCGGCCGGCGAGGTTGGGAAGGTCGGCGTCGCGATTGACACACTTGACGACCTTCGAGTGCTCTTTGATGGACTTCCCCTCGATCGAGTTAGCACCTCAATGACCATCAACTCGACGGCTGCCATTTTGCTCGTCGGCTATCAGTTGGTGGCTGCCGAGCGCGGCATTGACGCATCGTTGCTGCGGGGGACGATTCAGAACGACATTCTCAAAGAATATATTGCCAGGGGTACGTACATCTTTCCACCGCGACCGTCGATGCGCGTCATCACCGACCTGTTTGCATATTGTGCGGATGAGATTCCTGGCTGGAATACGATCTCGATTTCCGGCTATCACATTCGAGAAGCCGGGTCGACGGCGGCCCAGGAGTTGGCGTTCACCATCACGAACGGCATCGCGTATGTTGAGGCAGCGATTGAAGCCGGTCTTGAGGTCGACGATTTCGCTCCCAGGTTGTCCTTTTTCTGGAATAGTCACAATGACTTTTTCGAGGAAGTGGCCAAATTTCGGGCGGCCCGCCGGATTTGGGCGACGCTCATGCGCGACCGGATCGGAGCCCGATCTCCCGACGCCTGGCGGATGCGTTTTCACACCCAAACCGCCGGAAGTACGTTGACGGCCCAACAACCGCTGAACAATGTTGTTCGCACCACCGTACAGGCCATGGCGGCGGTCCTCGGGGGCACCCAGTCTCTTCACACGAACGCCTTTGACGAAGCGCTCGGACTTCCCACCGAGGCGTCGGCAACGGTTGCCCTTCGCACACAGCAAATCCTGGCCAACGAGTCGGGGATCACCGGTACTGTCGACCCACTGGCCGGATCGTATTTTGTCGAGACACTGACCGATCAGTTGGAGGCTGCCGCCTGGGAACTCATCAGCGTGATCGATGGGGCGGGGGGAGCGGTGGCGGCCGTCGAACAGGGAGTACAGACCTCCTACATCGAGCAGGCAGCCTATGAGGCGGCCAGAAGACTGGAGTCGGGCCACGATCTTGTGGTTGGAGTCAACGTTTTTCAGGTTGACGAAGCTGCAGAGTTCGCCAGTCAGTTGGTGGATCCGCAACTGGAAAGCGACCAGAAATTGGCGCTTCGTGAGTACCGGCTACGCCGTCAGGACGAAGTTGTCCAGGCGCGGCTGACCGACCTGGTAGCGGTCGCCGCTGGTCCGACCAACGTTGTGCCCGCCATACGAGACGCATTCGGAGCGGGTGCCACGCTCGGCGAGATTTCCGATGCCTTGCGGTCGGTCTTCGGAGTGTTCGGGGAATAAGCGGCAACCTCGGCGGGGATGGTCGGCTATTGGTTGCCTGGCCAATTCGGCTCTAGCCTGATCGTCCCTAGTGAAGAGGATTCGTGTCAGGCGACAATCCCTTGCGTTTTTTGATCATCGGTGGTGGACCGGCCGGAACGATGGCTGCCACGGTGGCTGCCTCCCTCGACGCCGAGGTCACTCTGGTTGAGTCGTCGATCATCGGTGGAGCGGCCCACCTATGGGACTGTATCCCTTCAAAGACCATGGTGGCGTCCTCGATCCGGATGAACTCGATACGCAACGCCGAGAAGCTTGGCTTTGCCGCCGACCAAAGTCCGGTCGATCTCCGGCGCCTGTCCGCTCGCATGGATCGTATCGCCACGGATCTGTCCGAGAACACATCTGAGGTTCTTGAAGACCAAGGAGTGAGACTTATTCACGGCCGGGGACGTTTTACCGGTCCAAACTCGGCTATCGCCACCACCGAGGATGGCGAAGTTGAGCTCGCTTTCGATATCGCTCTCATTTCCACCGGCTCGGCACCCCGGATACCGGACTGGGCGGCCGTCGATGGAAAACGATTACTGACAACCCGTGATGCCTATCACCTTGGCGATATCCCTGAGCACATGGTCGTCATCGGATCCGGGGTAACCGGGGTGGAGTTCGTGAGCATTTTCGCGTCCATGGGCGCCAAGGTGAGCCTTTTGGTGAGCCGCCAGCAAGTGCTGCCCCACCGCGACGCCGAAGTGGCGGCCGCCCTCGAAGAGGACTTCCTCGAGCGGGGGGTTCGGCTTCTCAAAGGCGCCAGAGCCATCGCGGCGGAAGTCACCGATTCGGGCGTTGTGATCACCGCAGATGATGGTCGGACGGTGACCGGTTCACACGCACTTCTGGCGATCGGGAGTGTCCCACTGACCGGCGGGCTTGACCTCGCGGCGGCCGGGGTTGAGACCGACCATGGATATGTCCCTGTCGACGAGTTCCAGAGAACCAACGTTCCTCACATTTATGCGGCTGGAGACGTCACGGGGAAATTGCCCTTATCCTCGGTTGCGTCGATGCAGGGGCGAAAACTCGCCAAGCATGCTCTCGGGTTTCAGGTCAAACCGATCGATTACTCGAAGGTAGCTCAAGCCATCTTTGCCGAGCCGGAGATTGCCTCCGTCGGTCTCGAGGAGGCGGATGTCGCGGCGGCCGGCCGGCGGATAAGGAGCACGAAGGTGCCCTTTGCGTCGAACAGTCGATCCGTCATTCAGGGGCAGGAACGGGGGTTCGTGAAGCTCTATTCCGACCCGGCTACGCATGAAGTTCTCGGCGGGACCATTGTTGGTCACCGGGCATCGGAGCTGATTGGAATCCTGGCACTGGCGGTGCAAGGTCGGCTGCATGTCGAGACGCTTGTCGAGACGTTGATGGTGCATCCGTCGCTATCGGAAAGCCTCACCGAGGCGGCGGATTGAGGGTTGGCTAGGCGAACTCGTTGGCCTAGCGGACGATGGCGATAACCTGGCCGGGCGTAACGGTGTCTCCGGCTTGCGCCCGTAGCTCAACGATTTCTCCTGAGATCGGCGACTTGACCTCGTTCTCCATTTTCATGGCTTCCAGCACACAGATGGTGGCGCCTTCGTGAACCCGATCACCCGCCGCCACACTCACTTTTACGATTGTTCCTTGCATGGGAGCTGCAATGACTCCGGCGTCAATAGACGTGTTGCCGTCGGTTCGGGTCAGTTTGGGCGACCGTCGGCGCGCCGAGGGTCGCCGATCGGAACTGGCGATCCGGGCTTCGGGGGCCCAGAAGGTAACGTCGAACCTGCGACCGCCCACCTCTACGGTCATCGTGCGCTGGCTCGTCGCCTCATCTGAGGGCAAGGTTCCCGAGACGGTTTGTAGCCCGCCAGAGAAGTCGAGTTCTTGTTCGACGAATTTGGTGGTGTGTTTGCCTGCAATGAACGTGGGATGGTCGAGGATCTGGCGATGGGCCGGGATCGTCGTAGCCAGGCCACTGATGGTGTATTCGGACAGGACCCCCCGCGCCCTCGCAAGGGCCTCGTCGCGGGTCGCCCCCCAGACGATGAGTTTGGCGATCAGGTTGTCGTAATACTGAGTCACGCGTGTGCCGGTCGTGACCCATCCATCAACCCTGACACCGAAACCGGCCGGCTCCCGATACTCGACGATCTGACCTGGGCTCGGCAAGAACCCGGCGGCCGGGTCCTCTGCATTGATCCGAAACTCGATGGCGTGGCCCCGGGGGGTGATCTCTCCGATGTCGAGGCTTTCGCCTGACGCGATCCGAAGTTGAGCGTGAACCAGGTCAATGCCGGTAACGGCTTCGGTCACCGTGTGCTCGACCTGCAACCGGGTGTTCATTTCCAGAAAGTAGAGCGAGCCGTCTTCATCCATGAGGAATTCCACGGTTCCGGCGTTCCGGTAGTCACAGGCGTCGGCGACCAGTCGAGCGGCGGTGGCCAATTCGGTCCGCTGGGCATCGGTCATACCGAACGCAGGCGTCTCCTCGATGAGTTTTTGATGACGGCGCTGCACCGAGCAATCACGCTCGCCGAGGAAATGAGTCACGCCGGCCGCGTCGGTCAGGATCTGAGCTTCGATGTGCCGGGGCCGCGCCAGGTACTTTTCGACATATACGGCGGGATCTCCGAAGTAGGCGTCGGCTTCTCGCCTGGCCCCGTCGAACGCCTCTTCGAGTTCTTCGGCCGATTGCACAACACGGAGA
>CAJQPD010000228.1 GCA_905480085.1 uncultured Acidimicrobiia bacterium | reverse complement strand
GGTGAGTTGTGGATCCGCGGTCCTCAGGTGATGAAGGGGTACCTCAACAACCCGGTGGCCACGGCTAGCACTATCGACGCCGACGGATATCTCCACACCGGTGACATCGGCCATGTTGATGCCGACGGACACTATTACATCGTCGACCGCCTCAAAGAGCTCATCAAATACAAGGGCTTTCAGGTACCACCCGCCGAACTCGAAGGGCTGCTGCTGACCCATCCGGCGATCGCCGACGCGGCGGTCATTCCGATCCCCGATATCGAAGCCGGTGAACTCCCCAAGGCATACGTCCAGCTCAAGCCTGGCCAAGAGTTGACGGCCGAAGAGGTCATGGAGTTCGTGGCGGGGAAGGTGGCGAACTACAAGCAGATTCGCCGGGTCGAGTTCACCGACTCCATTCCCAAGTCGGCGTCTGGCAAGATCCTGCGTCGCCTACTCAGGGACAAAGAACGCGCCGAAGCCGCTGATAGTTCGAACTGAGCAGCTGCCAGGCGACACAGAAGCTCAGGCGGGCAGTTGCCTCGGCCCCAACCGGGTGAGGCCGAGGGTCATCGGACCGACCGCCAGCGGAAGGGCTACCGGAACCGTCAACCCTAAATGGGCTGGTCAGCTAGTCCGGATGAGCTCACTCTCGTCTCTCACCAGGTTGGGTGACTGGCGCTTCTCGAGCAGGTCCACGATACGGTCGCTGTTCATACGGATGGCCTCGACGCTGTCGAGCATCACGCGCAGCGGGAAGTCCTTGGGCATGTCCTCCATGCCCGCCCGCATCTTTTCCCACACCGACGCCTTCGGGGTCGGCTCGGCCGACTTGTTCTTGGCAACCGAGATGGCCGCGATGGCGGCGACACCTGCCAGAGCCCCGACAATCAGTTTCTTGTTCATGCGTCCTCCAAATCAATACGACAGACCGGGCCGACCAGTGCCCTTTTCGCTCGGCCTGTACCCGGCTCTCTTGACCAAACCACGAAACCCATCCTCGGATCAAGGGGCGAAGGTCCCTCCGGCCACTTGCCGCTGATCTCGGCGGCCGATTGGGACAACTGAAAAGCTGACGCTGGGTCCGTGGCAACTCGCCGGCTAGTCCTCGATCCGAATGCCGATCGACTTGAGGGCGGCTGCGGCGGAGTTCCATCCGGCCATGCCATGAACACCGCCCCCTGGGGCGGTCGAGGCACCGCACAGGAACACGCCGTCGATGGGCGTTGAGTAGGGGTTCGGCGACAACTTCGGACGACCGAAGACCTGGCGAAGGGTGAAGGCGCCGGCGCCGATGTCTCCGCCTACATAGTTGTCGTTGTACGAGGCGTACCAGGACGGTGGCTTGACGTGCTTGGCGAGAATCAGGTCCCGGAATCCCGGGGCGAACCGTTCGATCTGTGACTCGATGTCGTCAACCATGTCAACGTCCGAACCGTTCGGAACATGGCAGTAGCCCCAGGCGACGTGTTTGCCTTCCGGGGCTCTACTGGGGTCGATGTTGGTTGGCTGGGCGATCAGAACATATGGTTTCGCAGGGTGCAAGCCGCGGTGAACGGCCTGCTCGGCGGCGGCGATCTCCTCATAGGTGCCACCGACGTGAACCGTCGCCGCCGACCCAACCGCTGGATTCGTCCATGGAATCGGTCCGCTCAAGGCCCAGTCGATCTTGAATGCTCCCGGCCCGAAGGCCCATCGCGGGTTCGGTCGATCGAACATTGACGATAGGGCGGCTGGGGTCGACGACAGGAGCTTCAGTCGAGTCGGTGGTAGATCGCTCGCATGGGTAACGTGCCGCCCGGTTTCAACGGTGCCGCCCAGAGACTCGAAATAGCTGACCATCGCTTTGGTGATCGAATGAGCGCCTCCTCGCGGGATGGGCCAGCGATATGCATGAGCCGCCATCAAAAGTGCCAGCCCTACCGACACAGACGCCGCGGATGAGAACGGACGCACCGAATGACCGGAAACGCCCGCAATAAGCGCCTTCGTGGCCCTGTCGACGAAACGATCTGAAAAGCGATCAACCGACTGAAGCGCTGGAAGCCCGAATCTTGCCATGGTGATCGGATGGTTTGGGACCCGGATCATCGGGCCCATTACAAAGCTCAAGATGTCGTCGGCGTCTTGGACCCATCGGCTGAGTTGCTTCTTGTAGAGCCTGGCGTCCGCTCCCAGTTCGGAGCTCGTGCGTTCGATGTCTTGAAAGACGAAGGCAGCGTCGCCGCCATCGAGTGGGTGAGCCACCTCGACCTCGGAGTAGAGCCATGCAAGGCCATGTTCTTCAAGCGGCATCGATCGAAACGCTGCCGAATGTTCGGCGAACGGCATCACGGCCGAGCACACATCATGGCGGAATCCAGGTTCCGTGAGCTCGGCTGTTCTGGTTCCGCCGCCGATCTCATCGTTTGATTCAATCACCAGAACGGAGAGATCTGCCCGAGCCAGTCGGATAGCGGCCGCTAAACCGTTGGGGCCGGACCCCACCACGACGGCGTCATACGTCATTGGCCCGCGTCTGGCCGCACGTAGGAGAAGCCCATCATTGTTGAGCGGCTGACATGCGTGTCGTACATGGGCTCAACAAGATCCCAGAAGAGCTCCACCTTGGATTCGGCCGACATGGCGACAGCCTACCGGCGTATGCTGTTAGTCAGGGACGAGAATAGACACGGACGAGAAGGTTTTGGCGTTATGAAAATAGAAGTCACAGAACACGGCCCCTACGAGGTATCAGGAGGGGTTCCGCTGCGGCCGAAACGGGAGGTTGAATCCGAATTTGGTGAACCGCTTACCTGGCAAACCGGGCCGGCCATCGAGACCGAGGCCACTTACCGGTTGTGCCGATGTGGCAAATCGGACAACAAGCCTTTTTGCGACGGTTCGCACAACTTTGAGTTTTTTGCCGGTACCGAACGAGCTCCGGCCGAGCGCCCGGCGGACGGTATCAAACGCCATGAAGGGACCGGCATGGTGGTGGTCCGAGATGGCGAGCTCTGCGAACACGCCGGCTTTTGCGGCAACCAGATCACCGACTGGTTCAAGATGCTGGCCGAGACCGAGGACACGATTGTGCGAGGTCACCTGATGGCCATGCTCGAGAAGTGTCCGTCGGGGGCGCTGTCCTACGAGATAGATGGCGAGCAAATCGAACCGCCTCTTGCCAGGGAGATCGGTCCGGTCCCCGATGGCCCGCTCTTTGTGTCCGGGGGGATTCCGATCGTGCTGACCAACGGTGAGCAAATGACCATTCGGAACCGGGTCACGCTGTGCCGATGCGGTGCGTCGAAGAACAAACCCCTCTGCGATGGCACCCACGGTGAGATCGGGTTCGAAGCCTGATGCCGCTCGATACTGTCGAACACCTTCACGAGCATCTTCGCCTGGCGGGCATTGTTGAACTAACGACGATTCCCACCTATCTATACGCGATGTACTCGCTCGACGATCCAACGTCGGACGCGGCCAAACTCATTCGTAGCGTGGCTGTCGAAGAGATGCTTCATCTGGCACTGGTCGGCAACTTGCTTCTCGGAACCGGTGGCGAACCAAAATTCTACGCGAAAGAGAGTATCCCGAGCTATCCGCTGGCCTTGCCTCATCATGTTCCCGAAGTCATCGTGAGCCTTGAGCCATGTTCGCGAGGGGTAATCCGTGACCTCTTTATGGTGATCGAGCAGCCCGCCGAACTCGGGGCCCCGGCCGAAGCCGATGAGTATGAAACCTTGGGTCAGTTCTACTCAGCCATCGAGTTAGCGGTCAAAGAACTCGAGCCGTTCGACAATCCTCGGCTTGACCGTCAGCTCTCCGATCCCGCGTTCTATAACCCGGTGAAGTTCGACACCGCTGACAGCGGCGGCCTGGTCGGAATCTACGACTGCGACTCGGCACTCGCCGCGATGGAGATCATTATTCACCAGGGCGAGGGGGTGGGCGACCATCACTATGCCGATCCGGACCACCGCGAATTGACCCACTATTACAAGTTCGAACAACTCGCCGATGGGGTCGTGGAAATCGGTACGGTCAGACCGGTGATGTCGAATCCGCACGTCACAGATTTCCCGCCATTCATCCGCCCGGTGGCGACACTGGCGAACGCCCTCTACTCATTTGTCTTGTATGTGATGGACGAGTTGTACGCCCCAGGGGCCGACGCCAACGCACTGATCCCGGACCTGTACGGAGCAATGGCCGGGCTGCTGTCGCCGGTCGCTCAGTACCTGACCACCCTCGATGTGGGTGGCGACTACGTGGCATCTCCGACGTTCGAGTTCTACGAGTTCGCGGGTGCGCCCCGAGCCGAGATTGTCGCACTGGCGCAGTCGCTGGTTGGCGATCATCCGCATCTGGAGCCGGTCGTTCATCAGATCGTCAAGCGCTGGGGCTGATCGCCAACCGTCAGGCGTGCTCCCAATGTGAAACACGATCAATCGTGACGATGATCCACGGTCCATCTGGCGGCTGCTCGCGGTATTGGGGGTATTTCTCCATAAGGGCTGCTTGCCATTCCGGCTCCGCCTGATTGACGACTTGAGCCTCTCCGTCAACTCGCACCCACCACAGCTGCGACCAGTCTTCGGCGTCGTGATGCACGAGGACGGATACCGCCGGGTTGACGCGAATATTCTCCAGCCGGGTCAGCTTGCGGGTGGATTTCGGTTTCTGATCGACCGCAGTGACGAGCTGATCGCCAACCAGCGCATAGACGATCGGAACTGCGTGGGGGCGCCCATTGGCTCGCACGCTGGTGAGGATTCCGAACCGTGCCTGGCGGATGTGATCGTACGGCATGTCTCTAGATTAACCGGTAGTTTGTTGCCATGAACATCGCAGATGACCTGGCAGCCGGATTTGCTCGCAACACGGGATATCTCATTCGGCAGATCGAGGGAGTGGACCACCCGACGAGTCTCATTCAACATGAGGGCGTCAACTGCCTCAACTGGACGGTTGGTCACATCGTCAATTACCGCAACGTGATTCTTCATCTGCTCGGGGCCGACCGAATCGACTGGACCGACGCCCGCTATGACCGCGAGTCGGAACCGATCACGGGTGATGGACCGGACGTCGTACCGTTTGACGAAATCAAAGAGTTGCTGGCAGTGTCCGGTGATGCGCTGGCCAGGTCACTCCGGGCATCTACCGGCGCCGACCTCGAACGTTTGGTCGAATCCGGTGACCAGCAGGTCCCGGTGGGGTCGCGCATTCAGTTCTACTTCTTCCATGACACCCTCCACGTCGGGCAAGCTGACGTCCTGGCCGGGATCAGCTGACGTGCGGGTGTTTCTGGCCGGAGGGACCGGCGTCATTGGACCGGTTTTGATCGATCGGCTTCGGGCGAGCGGGCATACGGTCATTGCTTTAACCCGTTCAGATGCCAAGGCCAAACAGCTGGCGGCGGCCGGTTGTGAAGTAGCCAGAGGAGATGCTCTGGACCCTGAGACGCTCAAGCGAGTAGCGGTTGAAGCGCGACCCGAAGTCATCATCAATCAACTGACCAGTCTTCCGAAATCGTTGATGAATCCGCTCCAGGCAAATAGTGACGGCAAGCTGACCAACCAACTTCGGGTGTTGGGGGCGCCCGCCCTGGCTGCGGCGGCCCGAGAGACCGGTGCCAAGTTGATCGCTCAATCGATTGCCTTTGCTCAGAAGCCGGGAAGCGGCATACGTAAAGAGGACGATCCCCTCTATTTGACCGCTCCGGCCAGTCATCGGTCGGTCATCAAAGCGATCGGTATTCTTGAGGAGGCCACGCTGGCGGCCGGCGGGGTTGTGCTGCGCTACGGACACTTCTATGGTCCGGGCACCTATTTCGCCCCCGACGGCGCCTACGCCGTGATGCTGCACAAGAGAATGCTCCCGATTGTCGGACAAGGGCGGGGTTCGTTCCACATGCTTCACCTTGATGATGCTGCCGAGGCAACCATCAAAGCCATCGGGGCACCGACAGGTGTCTACAACGTCACCGATGACGTACGAGTCACGGCCGGGGATCTGCTGCCGTGGATGGCCAGAGAGATTGGAGCGCCGTTGCCGCTCCGGGTTCCACCGATCACGTTCGCGTTGGGGCCGCTGACCATTCTCAGGTATCTGATTGATGAACAGCCGGCGGTTTCCAATCAGAAGGCCAAGGACACCCTCGGATGGCTGCCGAAATACCCCGACTGGCATGACCCTCTGGCCGAACTACTCCGCTAGTCCAGCGGGTGTAGTTGGCCAAGTGGTGGGCCGAGCACGTCCATCCAGGAGTTGTTGGCGATCTCCCGGTATCGATCTGGATCGGCCGGGCCGGCCGGCAGAGCGGCGTGTTCCTCGAAGAACCGTTCCATTCCCGAGGGCGTGAACATGACGAGCAGCTTTCCTTGCGAATCCCCGAGGTTTTGAAAGCAATGGGCGGTTCGGCGGGGTACGAAAAAGAATGATCCCGGTTGAGCCATGAAGATTTGGTCGTCGGCGATGAACCGGAAGTTGCTTTCGAGGATGTACCACATCTCATCTTCGCGTCGATGGGAATGAAGTGGCGGTCCTTCCTTCGGTCCGATGGCTACCTCGAGGAGCGTGAACGACCCGTTGGTGGTATTGGTGTTCGCTTTGACGGTGGCGGGTCCTCCGGCCGGCCCGCGAATGACATGGCCCTCCCCGGGAGGCACCATGAACGCTGACACCTTCGAATCGAACACGAGCAGCCTCCTGGGTTTGGGCCGACGGTATGGCGGCGCCAGCAGAGGCTACCCGCCTTTGGAATGGTGATTTGGGTGTTTTTGGTTATTCCTTATCGGCTCGAACCAACGATCGGATGAGCCATGCCAAGAGCAGGATCGGAGCCGCAACGAACAAGATCACGCCGAGCGTGTCTGACAAGGTTTGAACTAGAAGACGTCGATTCCTGGGAGAAATGTTTCAATCGGAGCAGCGGGCGCGATCGGTATGTCAGGCGTGCCGGATCAGGTCGTCGAACAAACCCTGCTGGGTGGGATCGGTGTGGGCAGTCACTTCAGGATGCCATTGGACGGCAACCAGCCACGGATGGCCGGGTAGCTCGACCGCCTCGACGATTCCGTCTGGGGCGAGGGCTGTAACGACCAATCTCTCGGCCACCCGATCAAGTGCCTGGTGGTGCCCCGAATAGGTGACGACCCGTTCGGTGCCCATGGCCTTGGCAACAGCTGAACCGGGAGCGGCCTCGATGGCATGGGTCGTCCAATGGCCGTTTTCGTCCCGGTGGATGTCGTCTTCGACAACATCTGGCAGATGTGCGTGGAGGGTTCCGCCCAGGCTGACGTTGAGTACCTGGATACCCCGACAGACCAAGAGGGCCGGAATGGTCGACTCGACGAGCGACGCCATGAGTTCGAACTCGGATTGATCGCGCTCCAATGCCGCCGTTTGTACCCGCGGGTCATCATTGCCGCCATAGCGAACAGGGGCCACATCGGTACCTCCGGATATGACAACGCCATCGAGCTTGTCCAACCAACGGGCCGGGTGCGGTTCTCCGGGGGGCAAGAGTACGGCTACGCCTCCGGCTCGCCGCACGGCGTCGACGTATTCGGTGGGGACGCAATAGTGAGTGGCGTAGTGGGCTGAAGGGGAGGGGTGTTCGGTTCTGTCGTAGGTTGTTATCCCGATGATCGGTTGCATGGTCGCTGATTGTATCGGACCACCAAAAGTCGGACATACCGGACCCGCCTGCGGGACCGGTGACATCGTTCTAGTGTGATCACCCATGGATCAAGAACCGTCCGAACCCGGCCGACGAAAGGCCGTCACCTTTGTGGTGATAGCCGCGCTGTTCGTGACGCTGTTCGGCGGAGCTGTGGTGATCTGGCGGTCGTCGGCGGACCCCGTTGTTGCACTCGAGAACGATCTTGCCGAAGTGTTCGACGACACCTTCGGCGGACGGGCCGATCAATCTTGGTGTGAAGGCGAATGCTCCGCGACCGGTCACGAATGGCACACCCAGGGGGCTGCTCTGTTGGTCGCAGACATGGTTGCCCAAGAGGCCCGTACGGTTGGCGCGGAGGGCTTTGTCGAGTCGGGCGGAACCGGCGCGGCGTTGGTACGGATTTCAAAAGGGACAGCTGACATTGTGGTCGGGGTGACTGACTCGACCTGGTACC
>CAJQPD010000227.1 GCA_905480085.1 uncultured Acidimicrobiia bacterium | reverse complement strand
GTGGTGGTGCACAAACGCAGATTCGTCGCCCGACGTTCAACCGGCCGGCACTCGGAGGCCGCCAGGCGTCACCCTACGAGGCTGCCCCAACCCCGCAGCCGCGGCAGATGTATGCCCAACCCGGTGCGAGATCGACGTTAGGGACGGGCACCGCTGCGGGTTCCCAAACCTTGATTGACGAGCATCCTCTGACCGTCACGATGATTGTGAAAGTCATCAAACCGCTGCCACCACAGGAATACTAGTGCGAATGGATTTCATCAAAAAGAACTGGGAGAAGGTGCTACTGGGCGTGGTTCTTGTCGGGCTGTTGATCGCAGTGGTGGGGCTTCCCATCAAGATTGCCGGAGAGAAGGATGAGCTGCAGCAGATCCGTGTGAGCATCACGGAGATTCCGGTCAGCGAGATTGAGGCGCTGGACGTGTCCCCCGTGGAGGCGACACTGGTGCGAACCAAACAGCCTGTCCGGTTGGATCTCACCACCAGCAACCGTGTCTTTAATCCAGTCACTTGGAAGCGTTCCCCCAGCGGGCAGTTGCTTCGGGTCAACACCGGGGATGAGATCGGGGTTCGCGCGGTGCGTGTTGAGGGGGTGTCGCCGCTGTATTTGATTGTGACCCTCGACTCCGTGCTCACCTCGGATTCCGGTGACCGCTACGCGATTGGTGTGGAGCGTCAGGCGGCCGCCAGCAAACGCGGGCGCGTCAAGCGGCAGAGCTACGCTGCGGTCGGCGAGAAGAACGAGAATTTTCGGCTGCGTGCGGTCCAGGGCCCGGCGGAGGCCCCCACCTCGGTCGAGTTGGAGTTGAGTGATACAGGGCAGCGCATCTCCCTGAGCAAGGACAAGCCCTTCACGCGGGTGGATGGCTACATGGCGGATTTGTTCTATCCCCCGGACAGTCGCAAATGGACCTCCAGAAGGGTCGGGGACAATGTGCCCATCGAGCGTGAATACTACAATATCGTTGCCATCACGGAAGACGAGGTTGTACTCTCGGCTCGTTCAGGAAAGAAGACATCCCTTAAGTTCAAACCGGGGATCTAAGAGCCAATAGTGGGCGGGGACCTGTAATTTTTCTTAATTCTATCGAATCGAAATCAACTCATGATTAAGGCAGTCTATACTTCCCTGTGCACCGCGATCATGCTCGTGGCATTCTGGCCCGCTCATGCACAACTCGCGCCCACCGAAACCGCGGTGAATGAGGCCGTCCGCCGTCAGGCCGACACCATTGTTCTGCGTCAGCGCCTGGTCGAGGCGCAGCAGGCGGTGCTGGGCAATGACATGGCCGCCGCCGCCAAGCTGTATGAGGATGCGTATTCACTGGTCGGCCGCATCGGAACCGGGGTGGACCAAGAGGCCGCCGAGACCACCGCGGGTCTGACGGCGGTTCGGGTCGATCTGGCCCGCAGTGCTCAGAAGCGCAAGAACTACGAGGAGGCGGATGTGCAGTTGGCCCGCGCGCTGAGGGTGTCGCCGGGGGATGCTGAAATCGAGAAGATGAAACTGCACAACGACAAGTTGATTGCCGCCCAGGCCGGGCGCATCCCCAGCGAGGAAGTGTTGGAGCAGATTCCGGCGATCATGGAAGAGAAGCAGGAGGCAGGCACGCTCGTGCAGGACGGCAAGCTGCTTTACGAACTCGGAAAGCTGGAGGAGGCGGAAGCCAAACTGAAGCAGGCACTGGTAGTGGCCCCTCAACACGGCCCGGCCAATTACTACCTGGACCTCGTCCGGGAAGCTCAGTATCGCGGCCATGCCCGCACCCGTGAGAGCTATTCGAGGGATGCACAGGTCAAGGTTGAGGAAGCTTGGGAGACGCCTGTCCAACGGGACAATCTCCCGGTGCCCAACGCCTACGCCCGCAGTTCCGCCGTGCATACCGGCAAGGGTCGTCAGCTCATCATCTCCAAACTCGACAAGATCCGAATGGACACCGTCATGTATGATGGCCTGCCGCTGGGGGAGGTCATTCGACTGTTGAACGAGGAGTCCAAAAAGCGAGACCCCGATCAGCGAGGTATCAATTTCCTGATCAACCCGAACGATGAATCCTCCCTGTTTGCGGCGCCTCTCGCGACTCAGTTTGATCCGATTACGGGATTGCCGATCGGCCCCCCCCCGATGGACGAGGAAAGCACGGATATCGGCGGGATCCTGATCAAGATCAATCCGCCGCTGAACGATCTGCGTCTTGCTGACGTTCTCGACGCGATTGTCACGGTCGCCGAGCAGCCCATCCGTTATTCCATTGAGGACTATGCCATCGTCTTCTCGCTTCGCGGGGCCGAACCCACGCCTCTTTACACCCGAACCTACAAGCTCGACCCGAATACGTTCTGGCAGGGATTGGAGAGTGTGGGCGGGTTCTCCTTCGGGGACATCGAAGTCGGCAGCTCAGGGGGTGGTGGTGGCGGTCGAAGCGGCGGCGGCGGCGGGAGCAGCAGTCGCGGCGGCGGCGGCGGCGATCAGTCGGACACGATTTCAATTCCACGTGTCAACGTGGGTGGCGCCGTGAGCGGGGGTCGTGGTGGCGGACAATCGGGCAATCAAAGCGGGGTGGGTTTGAGTTTCCTCACCAAGACGAATACTACTGAGGATGTTCAAGCTGCCGTGCGCCAGTTCTTCATCACCATGGGGGTCGACTTGGTGCCACCCAAGACGGTGTTCTTTAACGATCGGTCGGGTATCCTTTGGGCCCGGGCCACCTTGGAGGAGTTGGATACCATTGAGACAGCCATCCAAGTGCTGAACGTTTCCCCGCCCCAGGTCAACATCAAGGTCAAGTTTGCGGATATCGGCCAGCGGGACCAGAAGGCGATCGGCTTTGACTGGTATCTCGGCAACCTGATCATGGGCAGCAGTGGAGAGGTCGTCGGGTCTGCCGGCACCCAGCCGTCATTGACGGATGGCCAGGGAGGAGCGTTCCCCGGCACCAGTGCAGGCAACGTGATCCCCTCCTCGGTGACCGACCAGCTGCTCACCCAAGGGCTGGGGAATCCGCTCGGTGCGCCGGCCCTTGCGTCCTTTACCGGTATTCTGACCGATCCTCAGTTCCGCGTCGTCATCAAGGCCCTGGATCAGCGCGCGGGTGTGGATTTGCTCAGCGCCCCCGAGTTAACCACCACCAGCGGCCGTCAGGCACAGGTGCAGGTGATCGATATCGAGAGTATTGTCACCGGCATCGATTTGAACCAGAACACGGGTGGTGGAGGGAACAACAACTTGAATTCCGGGATCGGGGGGAGCAGCGGTGTGGTTGGTTCGACGCTTAACTACAACGTTCAGGCGCTGCCCTTCGGGCCGGTCCTGGATGTGGTGCCCTACGTCTCCGCAGATGGCTACACCATTCAGATGGTCGTCATCCCCACCGTCACCGAGTTCATCGGCTACGATGACCCGGGGCAATTTGTGCCTCAGGCACAGTCGGTCAGTGGCGGAGCGGGAGGGGTTGGGATTCCGTTGACTGGCCAGTTGCCACTTCCTCGCTTCAGGCTTCGTCAGGTGACCACGAGCGTGGCTGTGTGGGATGCCCAGACGGCGGTGCTGGGTGGGCTGATTTCCGAGTCAGTGAA
>CAJQPD010000226.1 GCA_905480085.1 uncultured Acidimicrobiia bacterium | reverse complement strand
GAGCCAAAGGTTACCGAGGCCGGGGTGCGATTTCAGTCGACGTATGACGGAATGTATGTGGACCTGAGTCCGGAAGATGCCGTGCGAGTGCAAGGACAGCTCGGTCCCGATATCGCCATGATTCTCGATGTATTGGTTGGTCTTCCTTCGCCGCGCCATGTCGTGCGAGATGCGATGGATCGGACCTTGCGCTGGGCTGAGCGGGCTATCAACGCTCACGACCGCCCGGATCAGTTGCTCTTCGGGATCGTGCAGGGAGGGGTTGACCTCGACCTCCGGGCAGAAAGTGCCCGGCGGACTGCCGAACTCGGCTTTCCCGGATTCGGGATCGGCGGTTTGTCCGTTGGCGAGCCACCCGAGGACCGAAATCGGGCTCTGGCTGCGGCAGTCGATGAGCTTCCCGCGGGCAAGCCCCGCTATGTCATGGGTCTTGGCGATACAGAGGGGATTCTCGAAGCGATCGCCCGCGGGGCCGACATGTTCGACTGCGTACTTCCGACCCGGCTGGCCCGTCACGGAAAAGCGCTGACTCGCAACGGCGACTTCAACATCAAGCGGGCTGAGTTCGCCCGGTCCCAGGATCCCATCGACCGGGATTGTCCTTGCTTCACATGTCAGAACCATTCCCGTGGGTATCTACGCCATCTCGTCATGACGGGTGAGCTCACCGCTCACCGCCTGCTTTCGATCCACAACCTCACATTCACCCTTGGCGTGGTGGCCGGAGCCAGGGCGGCTATCGAAGCGGGAACCTTTGAGGGTTTTCGTATGGCCCATCTAGGCGCACGTGGTTTCGAAGACGTCGATGGTACGGCTACTATCGCCCACCGCGCATAAGACCCGGAGACCAAGAAATGTTGTTCGCACTCCAAACAGACAGTGCCCCACCGGCCGGAAATGGACTCAGCACCATCCTGCTGTTCGGTGGCATGTTCATCGTCTATTACTTTCTCTTTGTGCGGCCACAGCGTCGCCGTCAGCAAGAGCGATTGTCTCTCGCCAGGGCCGTTGAGGTCGGCGATCGAGTACGGACCGCCTCCGGATTGCACGGGGTGGTGGTTTCGACAACCGAAGAGACCGTCGTCCTGCGTCTAACCGACGGTCAAGCTGAGTTTGATCGCCGGGCCATCGCCCAACGCTTGAATGATGGCGATGCGACGTAGCGTTGTTCGGTTATCCATCATTCTGGTGATCGCCTGGGGCGGTATCGCCTACAGTTTTTCGACGGGACACTTCCCGCTTCTCGGCCTTGACCTGCGGGGCGGCGTCGAGGCGCTTCTCACTTCACCACCGGGAACCGATCCTGAGGTCCTCGACGTGGCAGTCGATGTTCTTCGAGCCCGAATCGAGGGAATCGGAAATGTCCAGGAACCCGAGATAACCGTCGTAGGTGACAGTCAGAATCTCGACGTTCTCGTCCAGTTGCCAGGTGTCGAAAACCTCGATGAGGCCCTGAATGTGCTTGGCCAAACGGGGCAGTTGTCATTTCGCCCCGTGTATGACGAGCAATTGCCAGACGGATCTTCGGCGGTTGACGTTTTCGGCCCCTGCCCGGCGGTGTATCAACTCAATGACCAAGCGTTTCCTGCCCCACCGGTCGCAGCCGACGGATTCACAACACCGGATGATCCCACGCAGCCCGCCTGGTTGCCGGTTCGCGACGATACGGGCGTTGTCACCGCCAAATATCTGGTCGGACCCGCCCAGCTCATGGGTACCGGCATCGCCGATGCGCTTGCACAGCTGCAAGGTACGTCTGCCATTGATGCGGGATGGAGTGTCTCCCTGACCCTCAATGCGGAAGGTGAAGGCGCTTTCACCCAACTCACGAAAGACGCCGCCAGTTGTCAGCCAAGCGCTCAAGTTGTGCACCCGAGTCGTCGTATTGCCATCGTTCTCGACGGCGAAATCCTCACCGCTCCGCCAGTTGCTTCCAGTGTCGATCCGGGGATCGGCATTTCCGGAGGCCGGGCATCCATCGGGATCGGCGGCACTGACGATGCCGCTGCCGCCGAGGCAGCCCAGCTAACCATCGTCCTTCGATACGGCGCCCTGCCGATATCCCTTGCTGTCGGCAATGTCGAGAAGGTCTCCGCCACCCTTGGTGCCGACTCACTTCAGTCCGGCATAACGGCTGGTTTGATCGGCCTGGCGCTGGTGGCGATTGTCCTGTTGGCGTACTACCGGTCGCTCGGAATCATTGCCGTCGTCGGGCTGTCCGTGTTCGGCTCGATGCTCATCCTTTCGTACACCCTGCTTGGCCAGTTGCGAGGATTGTCACTAACCCTGGCCGGCGTCACCGGTATTGTGGTTTCTGTCGGTATCACGGCGGACAGCTATATCGTGTACTTCGAACGAATAAAGGAAGAACTTCACGGCGGTGCCCCTATGTATGCCGCCGTTTCCGAAGGGTTCAAGAAGGCATATCGGACCATCCTTACCGCCGATTTCGTCACGCTCCTAGGTGCGTTCCTCCTCTATACGCTGGCAGTCGATCGGGTGAAAGGATTCGCCCTGGCACTCGGGGTCGCCACGCTGCTCGACCTGCTCGTCGCCAAGTGGTTCACCCGTCATGCGGTGATGATCATGTCGGAGACGAAGATGGGCGAAGGCGGAGCGTTTTCGATTCGGGGGTTTGCAGGAGAATGAGCAGATTTACCGAACTACGAAACGGAACAGCCGGGATCGATTTTGTCGGCCCGCGGCTCAGGTGGTTCACGATCTCGGCAGTCATCATTGCCATTTCGCTATTGAGCCTCGGGTTCCGACAAGGTCCCGGGTCACTCGGGCTCAACCTCAGCATCGACTTTGTGGGCGGATCATCCATCCAGGTTGAGAACACGGCGGGACTCTCGATTGCCGAGCTTCGAACTGCCATGGACCCGCTCGGGTTGACCGCGGTACGGATCGAAGAGCTCGGAGGTGGACACACGTTCCGGATCCGAACCGAGACGCTTGATGAGGACCGTCGGGCGAACGTGATTGCGACCATTTCCGAGGCAGTCGGCATTTCGTCGGACAACATCGACTATCGGTCGGTTGGAC
>CAJQPD010000225.1 GCA_905480085.1 uncultured Acidimicrobiia bacterium | reverse complement strand
GCTTGGTGCCCTGGCCCTTCCGCGGGTGCTCGGCACACGGTTGTCTTTTGAGGCGAAGTCCCTCCTGGAGGTGGGCTTCTTCGGCTTTGGGCTCACCGGAGTGGGGCTGAGTGTGGTTCTCGCTTCAAAGACCAAACTCTGGGTGCGGCGGACCCGGCAGGGCGCCCTTCTCAATGAGCGTTGGAAGGCGTTCCGGCGATACCTCGAAGACTTCAGCCGACTCGAAGAAGCCCCCGCCCTGTCACTCGGGCTGTGGGAGGAGTACCTCGTGTACGGCATCGCCCTGGGAGTTGCCGAAGATGTCCTCGAGGCAGCCCGGCTGTACGCCCCTCAGGACCTTGAGCAGGCTTCGAGTGTCTATTGGTACGGAAGTCACGGCTACTCGGGTGGGCACTCAAGCAACGCCATTTCTGGCATCGAATCGGCGTTGTCTGGGGCGTTTGCTCCACCGTCCTCATCAGGAGGCGGGGGCGGGTTCTCGGGTGGCGGCGGTGGCGGCGGTGGCGGTGGCGGTGGAGCCTGGTAACCCTGTCGCTACCAACGTTCGTGCACGTGTGCCCGAATGTATCGATCGTAGGTGTTGCGAACTGAGGCCATGTCGTCTCCGTTCAAGGGGGGCAGATCGCTGGCCGCGGCGTTGTCTGCGGCTTGTTGGGGATTGCGGGCCCCCGGAATGACGACCGAAACCTCTTCGTGCATCAAGATCCAGCGTATCGCCCACTGCGCCATGCTGGCCCCTTCGGGTACCAGCGGTCGGAACGCTTCAACGGCTTCCAGGCCGGTCTCGAATGGAACGCCCGCAAAGGTTTCCCCGACGTCGAAGGCCTGTCCATCGCGGTTGTAGTTGCGATGGTCGTCGGAGCCGAACGTTGTATCGGCCGTCATCTTGCCCGCCAGCAGGCCCGAGGCAAGTGGCACCCTGGCGATGATCGCCACATTCTTTCTCGCCGCGTGGCCAAGCAGCTCCCTGGCAGGTCGTTGACGAAAGGCATTGAAGATGACCTGGATGCTGGTCAGCGATGGCCAAGTTAGGGCGAGCTCGGCTTCGGCGATCTTCTCGACGGATACGCCCCAGTACTGGATCTTGCCGGCAGCCACCATGGCATCCATGATTTCGAATTGCTCGGTCCCCTTGTACACATCCGAGGGCGGGGAGTGCAGCTGTACGAGATCGAGCGTTTCGACGCCGAGGTTTTGACGAGATCGATCCACGAAAGCGTTCAAGTTGGTTTCGTTGTATTCGGCCAATGTGTGCGGGTCGCATCGCCGCCCGGTTTTGGTGATGATGTGGAATGGCTCGGATCGCTCACTGCGAAATTTGGCCAGTCGTCGCTCGCTGAGTCCGTCGCCGTAGACATCGGCGGTATCGAAAAGCGTGACCCCTGCGTCGAGAGCCGCGTGCAAGGTGGAGGAAGCATCCTCCTCGGAAACATCGCCCCAGTCGGCTCCGATCTGCCAGGCCCCGAACCCAACCTCGCCAACAGTCCAACCGGTCTTACCAAAGGTTCGTGTTTTCATGAGACGAGGGTAGCGGTGCTAGTGAGGTTGGACGGATTCGGGGGTGGCCATTTGCTTAGGATCTGACCAGGTCAGTTCCGGTTGTTTTCCCGGCTTTCGAGCAGGAGCGTGAGGCAGATGTCATCGTATCGGATCTGTTGCGGCAGGGAGTCGGCGATCAGTCCACTCCCCAGGCAATCGCAGGTGGGATGGCCATCGGATTGAAGAAGTGCCCGGCCACAGGCCGGGCACTTCTGAACAGTTATCGGTTACATCAATGCGAGTTCGCCGCCAACCTTGGCCCAGCGGGCCATTTCATCGGCAACCCCTTCACCAAAGTATCCGAATTCATAGTGGATGTCGGGCACTGCGAAGATCGCCCGAAGGTAGATGTCCCGGAACTCGTCTGTCTCGGTCACTTCGAACAGTTGGTTTCTCATGCCGGGAATGATCAGGTGATTCTGTCCCGACGTACCCATGAAGTGAATGGGTGCCCCTGTTTTGCCTTCCTGGGCGAGTCGCCCGAAGTAGCTGGTGGCCTCGGTAAAGGCTTGCAGGGCCTCGGATTCACGTCCGGGTGCTGCTCGTGTGTATGAGAAGATGATCGCTGCGTCCATGTCGTCACCGCCTCTCGGGCCCAGATTGCTGCCAGGCAGCGGGACCACACTCCTTATCCGCCGTAGCAGCGGCCGCCGGTAGGGTATTTCGACCCTTTTGGTCACCGGACAGCCGTCAGTCGGGGTCGGCTTTGACCCTTGGTGGCTTCGCGGCGATACTCCTGTGGGCAAGAACGCGAGGAGAACGAACGATGGCCACCATGTACTACGAGAGTGACACAGATCCCTCGATCATTTCGGCGAAGACCGTTGCGATCATTGGGTTTGGCAGCCAGGGCCATGCACATGCCCGCAATCTGCACGAGTCCGGCGTCCACGTTGTTGTGGGGCTGCGAGAAGGTTCGAAGAGTCGAATTGAGGCTGAAGAAGCCGGTTTGACCGTCGTTACCCCGGTGGAAGCGGCCAAGGCTGCCAACGTCATCATGATGCTCGTTCCCGACCAGCACATGGCTGATCTCTACAAGTCCGAGATCGAACCCAACCTGTCGGCTGGCGATGCGCTGTTTTTTGCCCACGGCTTCAACATTCACTTTGGTGAGATCGCTCCTCCAGAGTCCGTCGACGTGGTGATGGTCGCCCCGAAAGGGCCAGGACATCTGGTGCGGCGAACGTACACGGAGGGGTCCGGGGTGCCTTGCCTGATCGCCGTTCATCAGGATGCCACCGGCAACGCTCACGCTCTCGGCCTGTCCTATGCCTGGGGCATCGGGGGAGCCCGCGCCGGAATCCTTGCGACGACCTTCAAGGAAGAGACCGAGACCGACCTGTTCGGCGAGCAGGTCATTTTGTGCGGTGGCGTTTCGGAGATGATCAAGGCCGCCTTTACGACCATGGTCGAGGCCGGCTATCAACCCGAATCTGCATACTTTGAGACGCTCCACGAACTCAAGCTCATCGTTGATCTTCTGTATGAAGGCGGCCTGTCGTGGATGCGTTACTCGATCTCCGACACTGCTGAGTACGGTGACTACACCCGGGGCCCGCGGATCGTAACTCCTGAGACCAAGGAAGTGATGAAGACGATCCTTGGTGAGATCCAGAACGGGGAATTCGCCAGAGAGTTCATTGCAGAAACCCGCGGGGGCGGTGAAGGCCTCATCTCCATGCGCCGCGAGGAGCAGGACCAGGAGATCGAGAGGGTCGGAGCCAAGCTTCGGTCGATGATGCCGTTCCTCACCCCCAAGGCGCCTCCTGCGGATTAGAACGGGGCGGACCCCCGCCATGAATATCGGGATTCTTTCACGCAACGCCGCTTTGTACTCGACGGCTCGGCTCGTTCAGGCTGGGCGGCGCCGCAATCACAACGTAGCGGTCGTCGACTACTTGCGGGCCTATATGGAGATCACGTCCACCCGGCCCGAGGTCATCCTGGGGGGTAGTCGACTTATGTACGACGCTGTTATCCCGAGGGTTGGTGCTAGCCATACGTTCTATGGCACTTCGGTGGTCCGTCAGTTCGAGATGATGGGGACGCTCACGGCCAACGGTTCGGTGGCGATCGAGCAATCGCGCGACAAGTTGCACTCCATGCAACTACTGGCTCACGCGGGGATTCCAATGCCGGTTACCGGATTCGCTCACAACATCCAGGACATCGATTTGCTGCTTGAGGCGGTCGGCGGGCCACCGGTCGTGATCAAGTTGTTGGAGGGCACCCAGGGTCTGGGCGTGGTGCTCGCCGAAACCAGAAAAGCCGCCGAGTCGGTGATCGGCGCTTTCCGTCAACTGGATGCCAATATCCTCGTCCAGGAATACATCGAGGAGTCCGACGGGGCCGACACCAGGGTTATCGTCGTGGGGGGCGAAGCGGTGGCCGCCATGCGGCGGATCGCGCCGATTGGTGAGTTCCGGTCGAACCTCCACCGAGGAGCCACGGCTGTTCCCGTCGAGCTCACCGAAGAAGAACGAGTCCTGGCGATCAGCGCCACCCGGGTGATGGGACTCGGCGTGGCGGGCGTCGATCTCCTCCAGGCTGATCGCGGTCCCGTGGTATTGGAAGTCAATTCTTCGCCGGGACTCGAGGGCATTGAAACCACCACCGGCGTCGACGTTGCTGACCGGATTATCCAGTGGCTCGAACTGGTGGCGGGGGCCGAGAATGGCTCGTAGGCCGCCTCGACCACGGTTCGAAATCGCCGGGGTCAAGATCCCTTCTGGGTATCGAAAGACTCTGGAGATTCCGCTCATGAAGCTGCCGACCGGGTCATCGTTGTCGCTGCCGATGACGGTGCTCAACGGGATTGAGGAAGGCCCGGTGGTCTTCCTGTCGGCGGCGATTCACGGAGATGAGTTAAACGGCGTCGAGATCATCCACCAGCTTCTTGGGTCGATATCGCCCAGATCGCTGAAGGGGACCATCATCGCGGTGCCCGTGGTCAACGTGCTCGGCTTCGTCAACGAGTCCCGCTACCTTCCCGACGGCCGTGATCTCAATCGTCACTTCCCGGGTTCGGCCCGCGGCTCACTGGCTTCTCGTATTGCCGACCTCTTCATGAAGAACGTTGCGATCCATTGCGAACTCGGGATTGACTATCACACGGGGACCGGTCATCGAGGCAACGTTCCACAGATTCGCGGAAACATGGACGACCCCGAGGTCTACTCGCTTACAGAGGTCTTTGCTCCTCCAGTGGCTCTTCACGCCAGGCTTCGCGATGGGTCGCTGAGAGGCGCGGCGTCTGATGACAATCGGAAGATCTTGCTGTTTGAGGGCGGTCAGGCGCACCGGTTCCAGCACAATGTCATCCAGGAGGGCGTCGATGGAACCCTTCGAGTTCTTGCCCACAAAGGCATGATTTCCGAGGCGCCTCCCCCATCGCATACGACCTTCTGGTCGCGGTCCGCCAAATGGGTGCGTGCTCGCCGCTCCGGAGTTCTGCGTCTTGAAGCCGCGTTGGGTGACACGGTCCAAAAAGGCGACATCATCGGTCGAATCGGTTCGACTTCCCCGGGCAAGTCGCTCCGGGTTCTGTCTCCCGTCAGCGGCGTGATCATCGGTATTATTCGTAACCCCATCATCAACCAGGGTGGACCAATTGCCAACATCGCCGAAGAAGACCCAAATGGACCCATCAAGTGAGTAGTTCTGACTGGTCCCCGAAGAGCACGACCACTCGTCTGACGCCCGCCGAAGTCGGACCAGGTCAACCGAGAGGCTGGGAACCGGCCACCGCCGCCGACTTGCAGCGCTTCAAGACGGGTACCCATGCCGGCGCCCATCGCTTTCTGGGCGCCCATCGATCCAACCTCGCCGGCGCTCCGGCTGTGGCCTTCGCCGTTTGGGCCCCGGCCGCAACCCGGGTGACCGTGTTGGGAGATATGACGGGATGGGATGAAATTCCACTGCTACCGCGCGAAGGAATCTGGGAAGCCACGGTTCCGGGCGGAACTATCGGTGACAGCTACCACTTCAAGATCTACTCGGACAACGGAGTCGCCGATAAGTCCGATCCGTTTGGTGGCTGGTGGGAGGTCGCGCCAGATCGGAACACCCGATTGTGGTGGGATGACTTCGGCTGGACCGACGGTGACTGGATGAGCCGGCGCGGTGCCTCACACAACGGTCCGGTATCGATCTACGAAATGCACATCGGGTCCTGGCGCACCGACAACGGTGATCTCCTCGGATACCGGGGCCTCGCTGAACCACTCATTGAGCACATCCTTCGCATCGGGTTCACCCATGTCGAATTCCTCCCACCGAACGAGCATCCCTTCGGCGGCTCGTGGGGATACCAGCCCATCGGCTGGTTTGCCCCGGCTTCCCGGTGGGGCACTCCGGAAGATTTCAAGTACCTGATCGATCAGCTGCACCGGGCCGGGATCGGGGTGATCGTCGACTGGGTCCCAGCTCACTTCGCCGTCGATACCCACGGGTTGGTCTCGTTCGATGGTGGCCCGCTGTACGAATACGCCGATCCGCGTAAGGCCACGCATCCGGATTGGGGCACATACGTCTTTGATCTCGGTCGCCCCGAAGTGCGCAGCTTTCTGCTTTCAAGTGCCACGGCTTGGTGCGAACGGTTTCACGTCGATGGGCTGAGAGTGGATGCCGTGGCATCGATGTTGTATCTCGATTACTCACGCCAGGCCGGGGAGTGGGTTCCGAACCGATTCGGGGGACGCGAGAACCTTGACGCCATCGACTTCTTGCGCCAGTTCAACGACACGATTCATGCAGAGTTTCCCGGGGTGGCCACCTTTGCGGAAGAGTCGACCGCCTGGCCGATGGTGTCGTCTCCTACGTACGTCGGTGGGCTTGGCTTCGACTACAAGTGGGATATGGGTTGGATGCATGACACCCTTCAGTATCTCGGTCGTGATCCCATCTACCGCTCGCATCATCATGGGGAGATCACATTTCGGGCGGTCTACGCGTTTTCAGAGAACTACACGCTGCCGCTGAGTCACGATGAAGTGGTTCATGAAAAAGGTTCATTGTTCACACGGATGCCGGGCGATGACTGGCAGAAATTCGCCAACTTGCGCCTGTTGTTTGCGGAACAATTCACTCAGCCCGGCAAGAAGTTGCTCTTCATGGGTAGCGAGTTCGGACAAGTTTCCGAATGGAACGATGCCGGTCAACTCGAGTGGGCGGCGCTGGAAGATCCGGCCCAC
>CAJQPD010000224.1 GCA_905480085.1 uncultured Acidimicrobiia bacterium | reverse complement strand
TTCCAGCTTCCCGGCGATCGGACGATCGGTGTCGCCACTCAACTGCGGTTCGCCGACTCAAGCTGAGCCGGATTATCGCCGATCTCCGATCGGCGATAAGTTGTTCGAACAACGCTAGACTCTGAGCAACATCTCACTTGACAGAATTTTCGGAGAACGCTCATGGCCAGACAACTATTTCGCCGCAATCGCCCATCTGGCGACGTCAAAGGATCGGGCCCCAAATCGTTCGGTCGACTAACCGTCGATCGTGGGCCTGGGACACGGCGCGGCGTGGTTGGCTCAGGTTTGTCGGCGTTCCCGAGCCAGAGTGGATTGGATCTTGTGTTGGGAACCATCGAAGCTCGTTATAGCCGGCGTTAGCGCGTATTCAGGTGATGGTCCGACTGGATTGTCGGACCATCATGTCGTTAATTCCCGGCCGGCCGTAGGTGTTCTGCAATCGTCGTCGTCGGGCAGAACTAGAGAACTCGTCTGCGAGTTGGCCGAAACTCAAGACTTCGCCTAGCCGCTGGAGGAACCGGAAGATCGACAGGTCGACCTCCACGCAGTCCTGGTCTGCCGGAGATCATCCGGGGATCATCGAATCCCGATGTCCAGCGTGTCGTCCACGAAATTTGGAAGCGAGTCGTGCGGAAGTGGCTTCAACTTCGGCTGGGCCTTTCGGCGTCGTTTGGCCGGTACGAGATCGCGCATGGCCTCAAGCCTTCCAAAGCAGAGCAGCCGATCGTGTTCCTCCAACACTCGCGAACTCTTCGGGTTCGGGATGACCGTCGTTCCCCTCGTCAGGGTGAGAACCGCTATATCCCTCTCACGAAGACCGGATTCGTCGATGGTCTTGCCGAGAATGTCGGCTCCTTGGCGGACCAGAAGTTCGGAAACGCCGTAGCCCGTGGAGACGGTCAATCGTTGCCGGATGTCCAATTCAGGGAAGTCGACCTGGCTGGCAATGTAATCGACGATGGCCCCGGCGATATCCAGATCGGTCGCCCCCTCGATGCCCTCAAGGCCGGGCGAGCTGTTGACTTCCATGACCAACGGCCCACGGTCGCTCTCCAGCATGTCTACCCCGGCCACTCTCAGGCCCATGATCTGGGCAGCTTGAACCGCCACCCTCTCATACTCGGCGTCGAGTTCGACGACCTGCGTCGTACCACCCCGATGCACATTTGAACGGAACTCATCGCCAACGGCGCTTCTCCGCATGGCAGCCACGACGCGATCACCGATTACGAATGCCCGGATGTCCTTGCCCCGGCTTTCGGCGATGAACTGTTGTATGAGGACGTTCTGTTTGGTGCTCTGCAGGGTTTCGATCACCGCCTCGGCAACCCTCTTGTCCGGAGCCAGGATTACCCCGATACCTTGGGTCCCCTCCAGAAGCTTTATGACGACCGATTCGCCACCCACCTGCTCAATGGCTGGGAGCACATCGGCTCGATCGCGCACGAACATGGTGGCCGGTATCCCGATGTCATGCCTCGACAAGATTTGAATGGACCGCAGCTTGTCGCGGGAGTTCGCGATGCCATGGGCGGTGTTCGGCGTATAGACGTCCATCTGTTCGAATTGGCGAACGACTGCCATGCCATAGAAGGTGATCGAGGTGCCGATCCGCGGGAGAACGGCGTCATACTCCGTGAGACGCTTTCCCCGGTACTGCATATCGGGGACTTCACCCGAGAGGTCGATGGCGAATCGAAGTGTATTCAATACGCGGACTTCATGGCCGCGTTCAAGAGCGGCCGTCTTGAGGCGCTGGGTGCTGTACGCATGGGGTGCCCTGGACAATACGGCGAGTTTCATCGTCACGATTCCTTTGATGGCTTGGTTGATAGAAGAAATGAGCGACTCGGATGTACGAGGAACTGTTTTCGAATAGCCGATCGACCTAGGAGCATTCGAAAACCCATGTCATCGCGGGACGTCAGGCTGATTTCGATCGGCCATTCGATCTTGCCGATTCTGGCGGTGGTCAGTATGACTGGCCGGAGTTCGGACTTTCCGTTTGACGACCTGACCTTACGGAAGGAGAGAACCTCACAGCTCACCGCTTCCGAATGGCGGGCCGACCGCTGGTCGGGATGGATTTCAAATGAGGCGGTGGTTACGTCGTCGACCTCGGCGAGAGTCAGATCAAACGCGTGCAGGGCTGACGTCCGGGCACCGGTATCGATCTTGGCCTTGATGGGGTATCCGACCAGTTCCGGAAGGTCGACAAACTCCCGCCAGCCGATCACGGGTCTCGGCTTCTTTCGGGTAGCCATCGCAGCGGAGTATTACAGAGCGCTGCTCCGGCGGCAACACCAACCGCGTGAGTCTCGACGACCCATCCCCGCCCGCTCCGCGGAGAGTGTGTAGGACGGTGGGCGGAGTGACAACCTAGGCATCGTCGAGAGCGACCTCGACCAGGAGACCGGAGTCAACGGAGTAAACAAACCCGGTGATATGGTCCTTTTGGCGAAGAAATGGGGTCAGATGCAAGCGCCGCATCGATTGTCGAACGTCGGTGTACGGATCCGTGAACGACTCAAGCGCCCACCAGGGTCGTATGCCGAGTTCAGCCTCAAGATCTGCCTTGAACCCGTCTTCGGTGACGTTTTCGAGCCCGCAGTTGGTGTGATGAATGAGGACGATCTCCTCGGTCCCAAGCGCTCGCTGTGAGAGACAGAGTGAGCGAATTACGTCATCGGTTACGACCCCGCCGGCGTTGCGAATCACATGGGCTTCGCCATTTTTCAATCCGAGCATCTTGAAGATATCCATTCGGGAGTCCATGCAAGCCACGACTGCCAGCTTTCGCTTCGGCCGAACGCTTAGATGACCTTCGGTGAAATCACCGGCGAACTCGGCGTTCTTCTCGAGCATTTCGGAAATATTGGGTGAAAACATGGGAGCCACGCTAGCGGGGACTGTCTACAACGTGCCCATGGCAGCCCCAACCCTTCGCTAGGCATGGGCAAGGTGCCCCGTGGAGGGGAAGGCGCCCAGGCTTGGGTTCGGACGCTTTCCCCTCCACCAGGGTCTTCATAGCCGGAGTGGCCCTCAGAACGCGTACGTTCGACCGGGCACTGCATGGTTCGTTGGCAGACCGGTGTGGCTGGTCGTTCCCTAGAAGGACCGTTCTCCCCGAATCAACGCAAGCGGAGTCATGACGAGGAGGTAGAGATCGAGCCACAACCCGCGGCAACCAACATAGGTAAGGTCGAGGCGCATACGCTCTTCGAAGCTTGTCTCGGACCGGCGGAATACCTGCCAGAGTCCGGTGACACCAGGAGCAACCGAATTCCGTCGTTTGAACGCTTCGACGCTGAGCTCCTTCACCTCTTCGTCGACAAGGGGTCGTGGTCCAACCAGCGACATAGAATTGCCAAGCACATTGAAAAGTTGCGGCAATTCATCGATGCCGGTTCTTCGGATGAATCGACCCACCCGGGTGATTCGCGGGTCGTTCGGTGACTTGTAAACCGGTGAGTTGACGCGATGCTCGTCGAGTTCAATGACATCGGCGATATCAGCGTGCGTCATGTCGCTGCGCATAGACCGGAACTTCCATACTCTGAAGGGTTGGCCACGGCGTCCTACCCGTTCGTGCAGATAGAACACTGGGCCGGGCGAAGTGGCCTTGATGGCGACCGCAACCAAAATCATCAGCGGCAAGGCCAGCATGAGCAAGACGGTCGCGCCGATCACGTCGAGCACTCGTTTCGCATATACGTCCCATGTCTCGGCAGCCGGCGACACGAACGTGCGGACCTGTAGCTGAATGGTGCTGGGGCCGATGGCTGCGAATGGCAGTTCCAGCCGTACTGAGCCCGCGTCCAACCCATCGGACAGGTCGAGTTCAGTGGTTTCCTCCAATTGCACGGATCTTGCGACCCATGTGCGGGCATACGGTGATGCCCAGTTTCCCCCCGCCACGGTGCCTCCCAGCGTAGTGACCCTGACTGACCATCTAACCAATCGAAACCCTGGGTCCCCCGACCGCAATCATGCGTTCAAACCTGAGGCCTCGATAGATGGCCACTTACGTTTACCGTACCACTCTAACATCACACTCTGTGGGATGGGGGGATTAATATCGCGGTCTATAATGCCTTATCCCTTGGGGGATTACGGCTATTAGGAGAGTTTTGTGGCGGTGCTTTGTTATCACTCTGTGTGCGATGCATGGAATAGTCCTCTCGCGATGGGCACCTCGGACTTTGCCGCCCAATGCGAGTGGCTGGCCCGGCGGTTCAAGGTCGTTGACCTACACACTGCGGTATCGCTCCTTGACCGCCGCGGTCAGCTTCCTGGGCGGGTGGCCACCCTGACGTTCGACGACGGATTCGCCGATAACTTTGACAACGCATTGCCTGCACTGCGGCGATCTGGGCTTACTGGTGCCATGTTCATCGTGGCTGCGACGCTTGATCGCAGTTATGGCGTCGACTGGGTGGATGATCCCCCGGAATTTCAGTTGGAGACTCTCACCCGATCCCAGATCGAGACCATGTCCGATGAAGGGATCCACATCGGGTCTCATTCGCTGTTTCATAAGGATCTCACAACCCTCGACTACGCCGAATGTCTCCAAGACCTCGAAACGAGCAAGGCGATCCTGGAGGAGATCGTGCACCGGCCCGTTCCCTATCTGGCGTATCCCAGGGGTCTCTGGAATGACGTCGTAGCGAAAGCGGCCAAGGCGGCTGGTTATCTCGGGGCATTTAGCCTACCGACCGGGCCCGAGCCCGTCGGGCCGTTTTCGCTTCCGCGGGTCGGGATTTATCGAGACAACGGACCGCTGCAGTTCAAGGTGAAAAACCTGAGGGTGTACCAGTCGGCGCGCACCTCGAGGATCTACAAGGCAGTGCGGGGCTGACCTGCAGCCCGGTCGATGACGTCGACGATCTCGCTGATCGTGTGGGTCAGCGAATAGTGGGTGAGAGCGGCGGCTCGTGCGTTTCTCGCCAGTTGCCCTCGCAGCTGGTGGTTGCTCAACAGCTCCTCCAATGCCGTCGCCAACGCTTCCGGATCTTTCGGTTCGACCAATCGTCCCACCGAATCGTCGACGATCAGCGGGATCTGGCCAACTCGCGTTGCGACGACCGGTAGTCCGCTGGCGAGCGCTTCCAGGATGGAGAGAGGCATTGCTTCAAACCAGGACGGCAAGCAGAAGATGTCGGCGTCTCTGAAGTAGTCGGCCATCCGGTCGTGCGGGACAGATCCGACTAGTTCCTCTTCCCCGGTGGCAGCGGAACGAACTGAGGCTTCTTCTTCAGCGCCTTCGTCCGGTCTGCCGCCCACGATCACGAGCCGATGTTTGACTCCTCTGGCGATCAAGGCATGGGAGGCTTCGATCAGGTCCACGACTCCTTTTCGGTGGGTAAGGATGCCTGCAAACACGATGACGGGCGCGGCCGATTGGCGAGACGGGTCGGGCGCGAACGTGCTGGTGTCGACCCCGTTGTAGATCGTGTGTGTCCGATCAGAGCCGATAGCTCTGGTAATGCCGTCCGAGACAGAAACCACCTCCGTGGCGGTCATCAGGGCAATCCGGATCAGCCAGCGCTTCCAACGCGAATTGGCCCACTCCGGAAGGGAACCGCCGTGCACATGCAAGATGGTCGCAGCCCCCCTGAGGCGTGCGGCCAGGAGTAGCAGGGCTGCTCGAACGAGCGTAACGGCCGGAACGAAGGAACTGTGCAGATGGACGACGTCGAAGCTCCCGGCGGTTCGAAACACGCTCCAGATATCGGACAGGGTGCGTGATACATTCGTCGAACTAAGTACCCCGGCGCGATACTCGGTCTGTCGAGTCAGATTGAGCAGCTCGACTCGGTAACGCGGCGTCAACTCTCTTTGCAGAGTGTTGAGCATCGAAGAGATACCGCCCGAATCGGGCGGTCCCTTGCCGACGAGGAGCACGGAATGTTGTGTCACAGACGGCCGATGGTAGCGTTTCAGCCATGGAGAGTAGGGATCATGATGGAACTGGGGCGGGCGTCATGCTCGACGCGGACGCCATTGAACTGGCTCTTCATAACGGGGGATATCCTGCTCGAAAGCCAACCCAACGCTCGACTCGATTGACTGAAATAGACGTGTGGGCCGAGGATCCAAATACCCGGGGTATTTCAACCGTGTTGACCGGAACCGGGCTGGTCCCGTTTCGAGCCAACCGTAGATCGGGTCACCGGTTCTGGATGGCGTTGGATACGAATGGCTGGGTCAAGGTCGACGCCAAACTCAGGGGCGGCGAATCGCCAGCTTCGTTTCTTCGAGATCTGATTTGGCTTGTGACCCGGTCGCGAGGACTGGTGGTTGCTGTCGTAGGGTCAGACGGTGCGGGTAAATCGACGGTGATCGATTGCGTAGCGCACACGATGCCCATCGATGTGGCGACAGCGTATCTCGGAACGAAGCGCCGTCTTTCCTCGGTACAGCCCGTCAATGGCCAGGAAGCGGGATCGCCACCGCCGGCGGCGAATTGGCGCAGTTATGCCGGACTTCCCAGGTGGATGGTTCGGACTCTGGCGGCGCTCTGGACCATCGAGAAGACGGCCCGCAAAGGGGCTGTGGTGTTGTGCGATCGGCATCCGATCGAGGCGGGACGACTCGGGGACGAACCCACGGTCGTCAAACTGGCCAAACGAGTGGTTGTACGCATGCTGACCCCCGCCCCCGACCTTGTTGTGCTACTCCACGCTCCTGGCGAAGTTCTGTTCGCCCGCAAAGGCGAACACACGCCCGAGTACCTCGACAAGATGACTGCGATTTGGACCGAATTCGTCGCTGCCCGGCAGGGCCTCATGATCGACGTTGATCGGTCTCCCGAGTCGGTTTGCCACGATTTGCAGAGCGAGATCTGGCGGTGTCTCCTTCCAAAGCGGGTCGAATGAGTCCCTCCGAGCTTCTCCGGACCTTGGTCGGGAGCCAAGCCGGTCCGGTCGACGTCTTCTTCAGCCCGCCCGCCCCTGGCTGGCGTGGCAGTCTGACCTACCTGGCCCGCCGGGAGGTCAATCGGCTCCGCTCAGTGGTGCGTCGGAAGCTCGAACCCGTGGTTTGGGCGGCCTCGCCAGGGCTCCGACCCCGCTACCCCTCTTTGCGCCAGGCAATACTCGGTGGCCACATCCGGGTCGATCTGCCCGAATCCGCACCAATCAGGATTGTGCAGCGAACCACCGGGTTTGTACCGATGGACAAAATCCGGGTTGGGAGCGGAGGTGGAATTCGTCAACTGGGTCGGTGGCACGACAGGTCAGTACTCGCTCGGCTTGGAACAGTCGACACGCCGGGCGACCCCCTCCGACACTTTCAGGCACTTGAGCAACTGGCGCTCCGCCAGATGCCCGAAGCTCTCGAAACCGGGGTGGTTGACGGGGTCCGCTGGACGATCGAGTCATTCATTGACGGTCGACCTTCTAAACACGTGACACCCCCAATGGCGAGCATGGTGACTGCGTTTCTTGCTGGTTTGCCACCGGGCACCGGGCCCGTCGACGTTGTCGGCCCAGCGGAACTGTTGTCGGCAGACACGGCGATCGTCGTGAAAGCAATCGTCCAAGGAATCGAAGACCTGCCGTCGGTGACGGCTCACGGTGACCTGTGGTCAGGCAACCTCCTGTTCCGAGATGAGGCATTGGTTGGAGTCATCGACTGGGACTCTTGGCAAGACCGTGCGGTCCCCGGGACAGATCTGCTGCACTTGTGGGCCGAGGACATGCGACGCGCAGA
>CAJQPD010000223.1 GCA_905480085.1 uncultured Acidimicrobiia bacterium | reverse complement strand
GGATTTAATTCCGCGGTATACGGCATGCTTTCGATACACAGTCATTTACTGTCTGACCGCGCCGCACATATGGCAGCGCGAATTCAGGAGTACGATATTCTGGGCCGATACCATGACTGGCAATCGGTTCCCGACAGCGCCACTCGAATTGGGCAGCGCTTCCGCCGCGGCAACCCGCTGGCAGACACCGCGTCCCAGTTGGAGCCATTGCTGCCGGATATGGAAGCGGCTTTTCTGGACTTTGGCGAAGAAAAGAACGGTGTTCTGTATTCCGGAGACGTGAAACCCGACGTGGCCAAGTACGGTCGAAATGCCCGCATCGAGCAAATGCTCAACCAGGGCGACCGGGTACTGGTTCAGGTTGTCAAAGATGCCATGGGTCACAAAGGTGCCCGGCTAACCGGTCAGATTTCGCTGCCGGGGCGTTACCTCGTCTTGCAGCCGGATTCCGATGCTCAGGGGATCAGCCGGCGACTCCCCGACGAGGAACGGCGTCGACTTCGGGAGATCGTCAACGAACTCAAACCCGCCGGGTATGGCGTCATCGTGCGGACCGCGGCCGCTTCGGCCACCCGTGAGGAGATCCGGACCGACATCGAGCGGTTGGTTGGAGTTTGGGAGAAGATCCAGTCCGAGGTCGATAATGGCCCGGCGCCCCGCCTCATTTATCAGGAACCCGAGTTGCTCATCCGGGTCATCCGTGAGCATTTCACGTCCGACTTCAAGCGCCTGCTCATTGACGATCAGACATCGATGGACCGGGTCACCGGGTACCTGGGCGAAATGGCACCCGAGCTCGTGAACAAGGTTCATTTCTATGAGGATGAGCTCCCGTTGTTCGAAAGGTTTCACGTTGAAGATCAACTCCGCAAGGCGCTTGACCGGCGGGTTTGGTTGAAGTCTGGCGGCCACCTGGTCGTCGATCGCACGGAAGCACTCACCGTTATCGACGTGAACACCGGCAAGTTCGTCGGTAAATCAAGCCTTGAAGAGACGGTGCTCCAGAACAACCTCGAGTCGGCGGAGGAGATTTGCCGTCAGCTGCGACTGCGCGATATTGGCGGGATCATCGTTATCGACTTCATCGATATGGAGTCGGAAAAGAATCAGCGCATGCTCATTCGAAAGCTGAAAGAGGAACTTGCCAAAGACAAGACTCGCACCCAGGTGTTCGATGTCTCCAATCTCGGGCTCGTCGAAATGACCAGGAAGAATGTTGCGCAAGGCCTCCTGGAGAACTTTTCCGAACCCTGCCCGCATTGCGATGGCCGGGGCGTCCTGCTTCAGGAAGAGGCTGCGACACTCGGAATTCCCTACGAGGATCGGGCGCTTTCGGACGCTGAATGATTCTCAGGTTGGCAAATCGTTTCAGACGATTAGAGTTACGAGCCGCTGCCTTTCGTAGCGATCTCCTAAGTTTGTAAGAAGGAACCAGTCATGTACGCAATCATCCACACAGGTGGGAAACAAGCCAAGGTAAGTGAGGGCGACGTCCTCGATATCGAACGCTTGAAAAACGCCGGTGAAGAGGTCGTGTTCACCCCCCTCTTGGTTGTGGATGGAAACGGCTCGACGATCACCGACAAATCAGTCCTGGCGGCGGCCACGGTCACTGCCAGGGTCCTTGGCGAAGAAAAAGGACCCAAGTTGGACATGTTCAAATACAAGAACAAGACGGGTTACCGTCGTCGCATGGGCCACCGCCAGACCTATACGAGGGTCGAAGTTCTGAGCATCGCCGTAGATGCGCCAGCGGCCGCTTCCGAGGAGGAGTAAATAATGTCAAAAACCAAAGCTGGAGGCTCGACCAAGAACGGTCGCGACTCCAAAGCCAAGCGTCTCGGCCCCAAGGTCTTCGACGGTCAAACCGTGACCGCCGGAGCCATCCTCGTTCGTCAACGAGGCACACGTATCCATCCCGGTAACAATGTCGGCAAGGGCAGCGATGACACGCTCTTCGCGATGGCTCCCGGACATGTCAAGTATGGAGAACGTAACGGTCGACGTCTGGTAAACGTTCTCGCTGACTGAGGGTCGACGTGTTCGTCGATCGAGTTAACGTCAACCTCCGTGCCGGCAACGGCGGCGCGGGGGTTGTCTCTTTTTTGAGGCAAAAGGGCCGTCCCAAGGGGAAGCCAACCGGTGGAGCAGGGGGACCTGGAGGCGACGTGGTAATTGTCGCCGACGAGAATGAGGCCTCGCTTCTCGCATATCGCCACAACCCCCATCGGAGTGCCGAAAGCGGTACGCATGGTCAGGGTGACGTCAAGCATGGTCGTGCCGGTGAAAGCCTTCATCTCGTCGTCCCGCCAGGCACGGTGATCTATGACGCCGATGGTGAGTTGCTCGCCGACCTGGTGAAACATGGGCAAGAGGTCACGGTTTTGCAGGGTGGCCGGGGAGGGCTGGGCAATACGGCCCTGGCTTCGAAGGCCAACCGGTCTCCGGGTTTCGCTGAGCAGGGGGAGTATGGCGAAGAGGCCTGGATCACCCTTGAGCTCAAGTTGGTGGCGGATGCAGCCTTGATCGGGTTTCCGAATGTCGGAAAGTCCACGCTCATTGCGCATGTGTCGGCGGCCCGACCAAAGATCGCCGACTATCCATTTACGACATTGCAGCCGAATCTGGGCGTTGTCTCGGTCGGAGGCAAAGAGTTCGTTCTCGCCGATGTACCGGGTTTGATCGAAGGTGCCGCCGAGGGCAAAGGCCTTGGTCACGAGTTTCTTCGTCACACAGAACGGGCCCGCGTGCTGGTCGTGATGCTCGATCCCTCCACGCTTCAAACGGAGACCTTGCAGGATCAGTACCGGATCTTGCTCGATGAACTGGGCCAGCACCGACCGGATCTCGTCACGCGGCCCCGCGTCGTGGCAGTCAACAAGGCCGACCTTGACGAGGTCGACACGGTGGCGTTGGCCGCCGACCTTGGAGAACCGGTCGTGTTCGCGATTTCTGCAGTGACCGGAGACGGCCTGGATGAGCTCATGCTGGCCGTGGCCGCTCAGGTCGGTCAGGTCATACGAGAAGCCCCCGAACGCGAAGGCTACGTCCTTCATCGACCCATCGGACAACAGGTCAAGGTGCGGCGCGACGACGAAGGGGTCTGGATCGTCGAGGGTCGGGCCGCCACCAGGGCGGTGGCACTCGATGACCTAACCAGGCCCGCCGCCGCCGATTTTGCCGCCAAGCGACTGCATCGAGTCGGGGTAGATGACGCACTTCTGGCCGCGGGTGCCCGCACGGGTGACGACGTACGGATCGGCGATATCACGTTCTCGTTCATTGAGGACGACGGGGAAGAGGAAGAGTGAGGACCGCCCCGACCCCGGGGGATCCGGTCGTTCTGAAGGTTGGTTCCTCGAGTCTCACCTTTCCGGGTGGGGGCGTTGATCCGGCGGCTATCGAACGGGTGGCCGGTATGGTTGCCCGGTGCTGGGCCGCCGGCTTTCCGACTGTCCTCGTCACGTCAGGAGCCGTCGCCACCGGGTTGCCTATTCTCGGGCTCGAGCAACGTCCTAAAGGTCTGGCTGAGTATCAGGTGGCGGCCGCCGTCGGGCAGTCGCGCCTCATGGGCCACTATGCCGACGCGCTGGCCGTTCATGGACTGATAGGAGGTCAGGTGTTGTTGACCAAGGACGTCTTGGCCAACCGTCAGCAATACCTGCACTCTCGTCAAGCCCTACTGAAGATGCTGGAACTCGGCATCGTGCCGGTGATCAATGAGAATGACATCGTCGTCGTCGATGAACTCAAATACGGCGACAACGACCGACTTGCCGCGATTGTTTCGCATTTGGTGTCTGCTCAACTCATGGTTTTGCTCACTGATACCGCCGGTATTTACACCGATGATCCTCGTCGGGTTGAGGACGCCGAACTGCTCGGTGCGGTCCGCCATACCGATCAAATCCTCGACGCAGTTTCGGCCGGAGCATCCGGTCCACTCGGATCGGGAGGCATCGCCACCAAGGTCGCAGCCGCCCGGATGGCAGCCTGGTCAGGGATCCCGACGGTCATCGGGCCGGCGGCTCGAACCGACGTGATGGAAGTGATTCTGGCGGGGAATGACATTGGTACCTGGGTTGATCCGCATCCGTCTGGCCTTTCTGCTCGGAAACTGTGGATCGCTTTTGGGCTTCCTTCCGAAGGGAGCGTGACGGTCGATCGGGGAGCCGAAGAGGCCATCCGCCGGGCGGGCCGGTCGTTGCTTGGCGTAGGTGTCACGGCCACCCATGGAGCGTTCGAGGCAGGCAGGGCGGTTGAGGTACTCAACGTCGACGGCGACCTTATCGCCAAGGGAATTGTCCGGTATGGAGCCGACACCCTGGCGGCCGCCAGTGGCGAACTCATCCACCGCGACGACCTGGTTTTGTTGGTCTAGGACTGCGCCGGTTATTTGCGCCAGAGGTCCGGGGTAAATAGAAGCAGCACCGGGAAGACTTCCAGGCGACCGGTGATCATAAGGAACGACAGCAACCATTTGCCGGCCCCCGGGATGCCAGCGTAGTTTGAGGTTGGTCCGACATCGGCGAGACCTGGCCCGATGTTCCCCAAAGCCGAAGCGACGGCGGTTGCCGTGGTGACCAGATCCAGGTCCGTGGCTGAATTGGAGTTGATGAACGCCAGGAGAAACGTGCCGGTCATGAAGAGGAACATGTAAAACAGGAAGAACGACTGGATCGATTCGACGATATCTTCGGGAACTGCCTTTTTACCGAATCGGGTAACAAAGACTCCGCGTGGATGGATGAGGCGGCGCAGGTCGGCATGGGCCGCCTTCGCCAACGTGCCGATACGGAACGTTTTTACACCGCCGGCGGTGGATCCGGCCATGCCTCCCAGGAACATGAGGCCGACGATGAATACCTGGAGGCCCGACACCCACAAGGCGAAGTCGGCAGTGCCGAACCCGGTCGTCGTGATGATGGAGACCGATGTGAAGGCGCCATCACGGATGGTTGATTCGGACCATCCGTTGCCTGTCGCAATGAGACCGCCGACGACAATGATTATCGCGGCGATGGCGATGACCGCGTACAGCCGGAACTCGGCAGACTCGATAAACGCCTTTGGCCGTCGGAGCCCCCGATACAACAAGGCAAACGACGAGCCGGCGATGAGCATGAAGACGATGACGACCCACTGAGTGTATGGCGTGAAGTTGTTCATGGACGAAGCTTCAGTCCCGAATCCACCCGTTGACATTGTCGTGAAGGAGTGGGCAATCGCCTGGAACAGGTTCATGTCGCCGAACGTCAACATGAGGATCTGTGTCATCGTGATCGCCGCATATAGGAGCCAGAGCCGCTTGGCTGTTTGGCTGAATCGTGGGGTGAGACGATCGGGTGTCGGCCCTGGCGACTCGGCTCTGGCCAGCTGAACGCCGCCCACTCCCAGCAGGGGCAGGATGGCGATCGACAGGACGATAATGCCCATGCCGCCGACCCACTGGGTGAGCGATCTCCACATGAGAAGGCCGTGTCCGAGAGCGCCCGGGTCGGCGAGGATGGAAGAACCGGTGGTCGTGAAACCAGAAGCCGTCTCGAAAAAGGCATCCGTGTATGAGGGGATTGCCCCCGAAATAATATAGGGGAGGGCGCCGAAGGCGCTGATCACGAACCACGAGACGCCCACGATGGCGAACCCTTCCCGACTCGTTAGTTCGCTGCCGCGTCGTCCGACGTATCGCCAGAAGATTCCGCCGACCACCATGGTTATGACGCCGGCGAGAACCAACGCTCGAAAGTCAGCCCATTCCTGGTAGATGGCCGAAGTCAGGGCAGCCGGCATGACCGTCAGACCAGACGCGGCGACAACAGCGCCGATGACGTACGAGAGCTGACGGAAGATTGAGCGACGGCCGGTCGGACGGTCTGTCCCGGTTCGACCCGTCATCCCGAGAACAGCGTTTCGATCGCCGCAATGGCCGAGGGGAGTGAGAAGAGAATGACCCGGTCGTTCGGTTCGATGAACGTATCGCCGCGCGGCACGATGGCCAAGCCGT